>JARGOW010000472.1 GCA_029212955.1 Planctomycetota bacterium
CCGGCGACATCGGTTCCTTGAAGCGTGAAGCTCAAGATGCCGGCGAAGTCCGCGAAGGATTCGAGTGTGGTATCGTGCTCAAGAACTACGGGGACGTCAAAGAAGGCGACATCATCGAGACCTACTCCGTCAAAGAGATCAAACGAAAGTTGGAAATCTAAACACCTGGAAAAGGCCCTCTCCCCTGCTCCCACCCGACCCCGGGTTTGCGGAGCATCCCAGTCATGGCCAACGAAAAGACCATCGGCCGCATTCAGGCCCAAATTCAGCGTAGGGCGGCCCACTGCCTGCAACACGAAGTCGCCGATCCGCGCGCGAGCCTGATCACGATCACACGCGTGGAGCTGACCAGTGATCTGACCCATGCCAAGATCATGTATTCGGTTCTCGGTGACGACGCGGTGAACACCAAGACCCAGCACATGCTCGACCACGCGGCTGGCTTTATCCAGCGCCGGATCGCATCGGTGCTGCGCATGCGCCGCATTCCGCGCATGGATTGGGTGTACGACAGTTCAATCGCCGACGCGGCACGACTGGACACGCTGATCAAGGACACCTTGGTTTCCGACGCCCTGATCCGTGGGGAAGAACCCCCCGCCCAGAAACCGGTCGAACCGCAAACGGAAATCGAGACCGACGAAGGGAACGGCCCGACCCAGGACTGACCGATGACCGCGCCCTCATCCGGACCCGCCCCGTGCCAAGTGGACTCGGATCCGGGCACGGGCCTTTTGGGTCTAGGCGCCAGCGCCCGGGTGTACCGTGCACACCTGACCGAAACGGTCGCCGGTTTGCCCGCGGGGACCCCGGTCGCTCTCAAGCAGGTGCACGGGATCCAGGACCGCGAGGGTCACGCGGCCCTCACCCGGGAAATCGCCCTGCTCAGCGAAATCGAGCACGAGGGCCTGCTGCCCGTTTTGGCCCACGGGGAAAACGAGGACGGGTTGTGGCTGATCCTGCCCCTTCTCGAGGGCCCCACGCTCCAAGAGTCCGTGGCCGGCGGAGGGCTTCCCGAACCCCAATTGCGAGCCCTAGGCTTGGATTTGGTACGTGCCTTAACCGCGCTGCACGCCCGCGGTCACGTGCACGGGGATGTGAAACCAGAGAACGTGCGATTCGATCTCCACGGTCGTGCCTACCTGCTCGACCTGGGTTTTGCGGCCCCCATCGGCTGCGCCTTTTCCGAGCGCGGCACTCCAGGCTACCTGCCCCCCGAGTATTTGGCCGGCGCGAAGTGGGACCCCAGTGGTGACCTGTTCGCCCTGGGGGTCACCCTTTACCAGGCGGCCACGGGGGAGCACCCATGCCCCGCCGCCCTGGAACTTGGTGCGGAGAGCGCGATCATCCAAGCGTTCTCCCGCCGGGATGCGCGGCGCCCCTCCCGCCGCGCCGCATCCCTCTCCCCCGCCATGGACCAATGGCTGGCTTCCGCCATGGATCCCAGCCCCAAGGCCCGCCCCACCCTGCCGGCCACGGAGAAATGGCTGCAACTGCCGAAACCTTGGACCGGCACCAACCGAAACCTGCGCAGCAACCCCTGGAGCGGCGCGATTCGCCTGCCTCTGGTTGGACGCGAACGCGAATTGACCGAGTTTTTGGGGCATTGGCACAAGGTGGAGCGCCAACACAAACCGCGCCTGCTTTGGATCAGCGCTCCGACCGGAGGTGGTAGCTCCCGGCTGATGTCCGAAGCCGCACGGCGGGCGCGCCTAGAGGACCCCTATCCCACCGTCCTCAGCGGTCGCATTGGCACGTTCCAAGAGGAGCGCCCCGGCCACGTTTTGCGCGGCCTTGTGCGCCAATGGCTCGCCCTGCCCAGGCACGCGGCCCCGCGACCCGTGGACGTGGAACGACTTCATCGTTTGCTTCCCCCTCTCGAGGCGGAAGCCCTGGTGGCGGTCCTCTCCCCCGAACAAGAGGACTCCCCGGTCCTGGCGGAACCCCAAGCCCTGATCGCCTTCCTGCAACACTTGGCCGCGCGCGCCCCACTTTGGATTCAATTGGACGACGCCAACTTCGGCGGCCGCACCACCCTGGAAACCCTGGAGCGGTTGGTCCACCTGGTCAAGGATTTGCCGGTCCTGATGGTGGTCGCTGCCCACTCGGACCTGGAGAACCGCAGCGACCAGGCTCTCCAGTCCCTGTGCGCCGCCTGGGAGACCCACGCGGCCTGCGAACGATTGGAGCTGGGTCCGCTCACTCGCAAGGCCATGTTGGAGTTTGTTCGCAACGCATTCCTGGAGGACACACCCCACCGAGAGTTGGCCGAACAACTCTTCCAACACACCGAAGGACACCCTGGCCGGGTTCGTGAACTGCTTTGGTCCCTGGAAGCCCAAGGACAATTGCGCCAACATTCGCGCGGACTCGAGCTCACCATTGAGCCCTCTGCCATCCCTCTGCCCAACAGCCAAACCGCCACCCTCTCCGCTCGCTATTCCCGGCTGAACAAACGCCAAAGAATCTGGTTGGTCCGCTTCGCCATCGCCGGCAGCCATATGACGGGACCGCTTTTGGCGAAGGCCTTCGACGCCACCCCCCAGGCCGTGGAATCACACATCGCACAATTGGTGCGCGGCGGATGGTTGGAGCGCGTGGGTTCAGGAACCCGGTTTCGGCGCCACCAGGTGCGCCGCGCATTGGTCAAGGCCATCCCCGAAGCGCGCGCCAAGCGCCTGCACTTGGCCCTGGCCCAGGCCCTCGAACAAACCGGAAACTCTGCCCAACCCTTCTCCATGGGCCCGGCCTTCGAGGAGGCCTGGCACCTGAGGTGCGCGGACGAACACGCAGCCCTGGTCAAGCGCCTGCCCCGGCTCATTCGCGCCCTGCAGCGCAGTGGGCACCCCAGCCGCCTGCTGCTGCTGGCGGAGTGGGGCCTGGAAGCCCAGACCCACCTGGACGGCACGGACGTTCAGTTCGACAAGCAGACTTTTGCCTTCCTGATCCTGGGCGCCCAGGCCGCCCACCAAATGGGGCGACGCAAGAAGGAGCAAAAGCTGCTGGGCATGCTCACCGACCTCAAGCTCGACGCCCACGGCGACGCCAAGCGGCTCGGACTCGTGCAGCTTATGGTCGGGCGCTACAACATGGCGACCTCAAGCCACGAACGGGCAGGCGAATACCTGCGCAATGCTCGACGTTCGTTCCAGCGGGCTGGAGCGCTCGAACGCGAAGCCGAAGCCACCCTGGATTACGGTCAATTGGCCGCCGCCACCGGCGATCTCAAGGAAGCCAAATGGGCAGCGGAAACCGCCAATGCCCTGCCGCTCACCAGCCCCGAACGCGCCCGGGTTTGTACCCTGCGCGGAGAACTCGCCCTGCTCGAAGATCGCCTGGAGCCCGCGCTCAAACACTTAAATCAGGCCAAACGATTGTTGGCCGGCGACAAAAGGCGCCGGGCCCAATCCCGTAGCGCCCAGGCTGAAATCTTGCGCTCCCGATGCTACCGGCTCTTGGGTCGACCCCGTCGCGCCTGGGCCTCGATCCGCCTAGCCGAGCGACTGGCCGCCCACGCCGGCGAGCGCAGCCTCGAGGTGGAAGTGCTGGTGCGGCGTGGCCGCTTGCTCACCGAATTCGGCCGCCTGGATCGCGCAGAACTCGACCTGCGCGATGGCCTCCGCCTGGCCCATTCCATCAACCACCGCAGCTCCGTGGCCCGCGCCACCCTGCTGCTCGGAATCCTGCTCG
>JARGOW010000473.1 GCA_029212955.1 Planctomycetota bacterium
CGCCTGGCGCGCTTCTTCATTTGGGGCTGAATTGGGGCCCGCCAATTGCGCCCGTGGGGGTACGTGGAGCTGTGCTTTGGGCCATGCAGGCCTGATCGGCACCATAAATCCAAACTTTGATGCATCATGCAGGGGGTGGAAGCCCACTTAGTCTTTGATGGTCGATAACACCTCTCTCCCCAACAAGCCTTTGGATTTGGAAGCGCATGGCGCTTTCGTCCGGGCCCTGGCGTCTCACCTACTGGGGGGTGCTGAGGGTTCCAAGGACGTGGCGCAGGAGGCCCTGTTGGCGGCTGTGCAGTCCGAGGGTACTGTCAGGGTTCCAGCCAATTCGTTGAGGGCTTGGCTCTCAAAAATCGTCACTCGGAAGGTGTACCGGAATCGGAAGCTGGAGCGAGCCCGAAGCGATCGGGAAGAGAGGTTTGGGCGGGAGGCATTGGATCGGCGGGCGGTGTCGAGCCCCGAGGAAGAATCGGTCCGCGGCGAGACCATTCGAACCGTGACCGAAGCGGTCCTGGCCCTGAAAGAGCCCTACCAGCAAACCGTCCTGCTGCGTTTTTACGAGGACAAGGACGCCCACCAGATCGCGCAGATCATGGGAGTCCCCGTCGCCACCGTGCGAAGCCGCCTTCAAAGGGCGCAGAAACAACTACAGAGCAGACTCGAATCGGATTTCGGGGGCTCATTTGAGGGGTTGAGCCTTGCTTTGTTGCCACTGCTCACTTCCCGCTCATCCGGCTTGGCCCCTGCGACCGCAGGAGCCGCATTGATAGGCAAGGCAACCATGGGTTTCAACGCAAAGGCCGCTGTGGCGGGGATCGGGTTGGTGGGCATTCTGGGCTTTTATGCAGCAGACTTTGGCGGGCTTACCGCCGACGAGGATGCGCAAACGCAAGAGCCCTCGACCGACCTCGGATTGACGCCCTTGGCAGCTCAAACAACGGATGCCAGCAACACTTCCGTCCAGGACATCGAAGTACGCAATCGGGAAGCGCTGGCCCAAGTGGACCCCGTGCAGCCGAAAGGCGAAGTGGCCGCGGCCACACCTGAAGCTGGTCTGTTCGGCCGCGTGCTGTACCAGGGCAGGCCCCTCGCGGGGGTCGAGGTCACCCAGTACTTTGTCGAAGTCCATCGCCTCGCAGAATTTCGAACCGGCGACGATGTGATTGGCCGCATTCGTCCCATCGACCGGGAGATTCGCGCTGGTCAGTGGGGTTACACCACTTCCCACGTGAAGTGCGTGGACCCGGCGAGGGACGGGGCACTGCCCGAGGACGTGCGCACCTACAAACCGGTGGAGAAGTCCCCGGTCGTGATCACCGACTCCGATGGCCGATTCACCTTCGACCAATTCCCGAACAAGCCGCTCTCCCTGAACTTGCGACACGCGGAGTTGGATCTGGCGCTGCAATCCGAACCAATTCTCCCGGGCTCGCCCGAGCGTTGTAACGCGGGCGAACTCAGCATGCAGCCCGCGGTGACCCTGATTGGAAATCTGACCTTCGACCATGCCCTCAGCCTGGGGGGGCATACCACGACCATCGAGGGGTTGCCGGGTTACTCGTCCACCAGTGACCTCGAAGGGCGGTTTAGCATGGGCGGCATTCCCCCGGGCGAATATGTGCTGGGCGTGCAATTGGGCGAAGGCGTCTATCGGCCCGAATGGGATCAGGGTTTCTTCCTCCGCCTAGGTAAGGACCCGGCTCGCCGGGTGACTCTCGCCACGGCAACCCGCCCGTGCAGTCTGTTGTCCGTCCATGTCACCCACAACGGAGAGCCCTTCGCCAACGAATCGTTGATCCTCCAGGTTCGCGGAACGGATGAGACCTGTTCTATTGCCCTGGACCAGGATGGAAGGGGCAGCGGAACCGTTCCCCGGGATGTGGCGCTGCAGCCGACCGCCAGATTTGGACGCTACTCCGATGGGGTTTCCATCGGTGAGGATCTCTTCATCAGCCGCCGCGAGCACGCTGCCGAGTGGGATCTGCAGTCGGGCTCCCTTGAAGTGCAAATCCCATACGCCTGCATCCCAGCCCCGGAAACGTGCCTGGTTCGTGTGCGAACCGATATCGAGGGCGCCACCGCAGTTCGATTCAGTCAGTTGTTTGGGGCGGATGGCATCCCAGCCGAGCTCGATAGTTTGGGGTCGGCGCAAGTGCGCATTCCAGCATGGATGACCGTGGAACCCTGTTTCCAAAACTCCCGGGGGGTTTGGGTGCACATCGAAACCCTCGACGTCATGTTTCCCGAGGGGGAAGCCGAATTCCAAATGGTCTGGGACAAGGCCAAGGGTGGAATCGCGCTCACGGGTCACGATCCCGAGCTCCGCAAGAAAGCCAAAAAGCGCGCACCCCAATACCGCATCCAATTGCAGTGGGCCCACCCGCTCACCCAGGAAATAGAAACGGAGAATCGGAAGATCCATACGGGTCGACTGGCGGCGCCCGTAGGTCCCTTTGAAACGATTCTATTCCCCGGAATGCCGATCGGTCCCATGTCGCTCTCCATTCACCTGCAGCGAAAGGGGAGACAATGGAAAACCATTCAGACTTGGAAGAAGGCCGTTGACGTGCAGCTTGGAGGGATTGCAGCGAAGGTCTCACTGTCCCAGTGAGCCCTAAGTGGCCGCCGGCTGCACTTGCCTGCTTTCCGTGGCCCAAGGCGATCGAATCCGTGTTGGGTCACTCAAAGCGCGGCGGATTTTGTAGGTTTGTAGGCCATGAATCGCTTCCTCCTGCTTTGCCTTGGCCTGCTCGGCTGCCTGATATTGCCTGCAACCGCGCAGGATGGAGCCGGGCCCGTTGGCCCCGTCCCGCAAAAGGCGATCGATGCGGCCATTGACCGCGGGGTCGCTTATCTGGTGAAAGAGCAGGACATGGACGGGTCCTGGCGCTTTGATTCACCAACCCATCGCGCAGGCATCACGGGCTTCTGCGTTTATACGCTGCTGAAGGGTGGACTGAGCAAGAACCACCAGGCCGTACAACGTGGTTTGAGATTCTTGGATGTGGTCGAGGCGACCACCACCTATGAAACGGCTTGCATGGTGCTGGCCTATAGCGAGGCGGATGCCCAGCATTACCGGGAGCGCATGCAGGAGCTCACCGACCAGCTCGTGGATTGGAATGAAGGGGCGTGGGCCTATCCGACCAGTGTTTTGGACGTGTCCAACACGCACTTTGGAACCCTGGCCCTGCACCATGCCAGGCAGGATGGCCTGACGATTCCGGACAAGGTTTGGAAGCGCATCGGCAAGGTGATGGCCCAATGGCAGGAGAAGGATGGGGGTATTCCCTACCGGCCCAAGGGTAAGGTTTCCTCATCCATGACCGCGGCCGGGGTGGGGGTGGCATGCATGGTTCGGGCGGCGGCCCGGGAACTGGGAAAGAGCCAACGGGTTTTGGTCAAGGACATGGACGGCGTCATCGCATCCGGCCTCGAGTGGTTCGACATTCACTACAATGTGAATCAGGAGCCTTGGCCGGGCAACGAAACCTCGCGGCGTTGGGACTACTATTTCCTGTACGCCCTGCAACGGGTTGGAATGTTGGCGCCGGCGAAAACCATGGCCGACAGCGATTGGTACCAGGACGGCGCACGTTGGCTTCTGAAGAAGCAGGAAGACAACGGCTGTTGGAGCACCGCTTATGGTGAGAAGCAGCCGAACACCTGCCTGGC
>JARGOW010000474.1 GCA_029212955.1 Planctomycetota bacterium
CCCCCGGACGAGGCCGCACCCGAGCGCATGCCAGGGTCGCCGGGCAAACCCGAACCCCGGGGAGCTGCGTCCCCCGTCAAGGCCGCGGCACGGTCGTGGAAACGGCGTTCGATGGCCTTCCAGTCGCTGCGCGGGGCCGCTGCACGCTTGATGTGAATCAGGTGTCGCGCCGTGATGTTGTCCGAGGTGATGTTTCCGGCTTGGGGACCGCAACCCAGGCTGAAGGAGGGCATCAGATTTGTGCTGAAACCGGTGGCTCCCTGGGAGCTGGGACCGTTGACCACGATGCGGCTGGCGGGCTTTTCCAGCAGGAAGGCCTCCATGGCGGCATCATCCTGGCAGTGGATCGAAAGCGTATGGCCCAATCCGCCCCGGTGCAGCATGGAGGTGGACACCTTGCAGCCTTCCTCCCAGCCGTTCACCGTATGGATCGACAGCAGGGGGCATAGGATTTCAATGGCCAATGGATAGTCGTTACAGGTGCCCCCCTGGGGAGCCAGTAGCACGGTGGTCGAGCGCTTCACATGGAAACCAGCGGCATCGGCGACTTTCCACGGATCCTGCCCCACCACTTTGGGGTTCATGGATCCACCCTTGTTGCAGTAGGCCTCAAGCTTGGCGGTTTCTTCGGCGTTGCAGAGGTGGGCGCCGCGGGCGATCAGCGCTTGCAGCAAGCGATCTTTGATGGGCGCGTCGATCACCAAACCCTGCTCGGAACAGCACAGGGTGCCGTTGTCGAAGGATTGGGAGGTGACGATGTGCTCGGCCACTTTCATCGGATCGGCACTACGGTCCACGTAGGCCGGCACGTTGCCTGGCCCCACGCCGTAGGCGGGTTTGCCCGAGCTGTAAGCGGCGCGCACCAATCCGCTGCCACCGGTGGCCAGGATCACGGCCACGTCCCGATGCTTCATCAAAGCGCCGGTGGATTCCAAGGTCGGGTTCGCCAGGCAGGTCACCAGGTCCGGCGGGCCGCCCGCGCGCTGGATGGCCGAACGCAGGATGTCGGCCGTTTCCATGATGCAGCGCTTGGCCCCGGGGTGGGGACTGAGAACCACAGCATTGCGGCCTTTCACCGCGATAATGGCCTTAAACAAGGCCGAGGATGTGGGGTTGGTGCTGGGGATAATGCCCGCCACAATGCCAACGGGAGCGCCCACTTCGGTCACGCCGGTTTGGGAATCCGCATTGAGGATGCCGACTGTGCGCTCGTCCTTGATCGAGGCCCATGTACCCTCGGATCCCAGCAGGTTCTTGAGGATCTTGTAGTGCACCCGGCCGAAACCGGTTTCCTGCACGGCCAAACGGGCTAGGTCGTGGGCCGCTCGGGCTCCCGCCTCGGCCATGGCTTCGCAAAGGCGATCCACATCCGCTTGGGTGTAGGCCTTAACCGCTTTGACGGCGGCCTTGGCCCGTGCCACCTGGTCGCGCACCTCTTGCAGTGCGCTGAGATCCTTGTCGATACCCTTCAACGGATGAAAACTAGGCGTTCGTCACGGGGCGCATGTCGGGCAGAATTTTGCCCAGTTGCTGGTGCGGACGCGGGATCACGTGCACGCTGACGAGCTCGCCCACGCGTCGGGCCGCTGCGGCACCGGCATCGGTGGCGGCCTTGACGGCACCCACTTCACCGCGCACGAAGAATGTGACGAATCCGCCGGTGACCTTTTCCTTGCTGAAAAGTTCGACCTTGGCGGCCTTCACCATGGCGTCTGCCGCCTCGATCGAGCCGATCAGACCCTTGGTCTCCACCATTCCTAAAGCCATCGGTTTCATGTTGTTTGACACTCCTTAAGTGCTCGGTGCGAAAGTTGCCCAGGGGGCGTTGTGTACGGGTCCGGAATCTCCAGGCCCCGGTGGCCTGCGATTGGGCGGGCAGTGTAACCGAACGGCTTGGCCAGCCGCCATGCTGGGGCAGGTCGAAACTTGCGAACCGGGTCCCAACGGCCGCTTGGCCCGGCGGACAGGGCTGCTAGGATGGGTCCATGACATCGCCCCCTCCCCACCGATCCCCTGGAATGCCCTCGCCGTGGCGTATGTCCCTGGGGGTCCTGGCTTTGGCCGCCGCCGTGTTGGGACTAGCCTGGATCGACGTGCTACCCGGGGGCTGGACCCTGCGGGGCTGGGTGGAGCCCCACGCGAAACGGGAAGCCCGCGCCCGCCACGAGCATTCCCAGGAGCGGTTGCTGCTATTTGCCCGTGAAAACGAGGAGCCCCAGTCGGACTCCATCGTGTTCGCAGGCTCATCCACCATGGAGCGATTCCCCCTGGATGAGCTGTTTCCAGGCGCGGAGACCCTCAACCGCGGGATCGGGGACGAAACCTGTGAGGAGTTCTACAGGCGGGTGGGAGCCAGTCGCCCCAGGGGGCCGGCTGCGGCCTGGGTCCTATACCTGGGGTCCCTGGACTTTCGGCGGCTGAACTCCGACCCGGAGGTCGTGGTCCAGCGGGTGGAAGCTGCCATCGGTGCCATCCGGGGCGGCCGAACCGAACTGCCCCTGGTCCTCATTGGCATTCTACCCGAACAGGGCATGTCCGCTGCCATGGTGACGCGACTGGCCCAGACCAATGCGGGGTTGGCGCAATTGTGCTCTCGACTGGACGTGGATTTTGTGGATACGGCACGCGCGCCGATCACCGGGGCCGATGGTTCCCTGTCCCCCGACCATGCGGTGGATGCTTTGCACCTGAATCGCAAGGGCTATGGGGTGCTTGCGGGTTGGTTGCTGGAGGCTAGCCCCCGGGTCGCGGCACGGCTCCAGGCAAAATAGAAACAGGCCACCCTTTCCAAGGCAGCCTGTCGGAATCACGCTTGCACACGACAAAAGCGTCGACCGGGTTTACTTGTTTTTGAGCTTGAGTCCATTGGTGATGTACTCGAGCCACTTCTCCTCGAATTCATCCAAGTCCACCTGGCCCCATGAGGCTTCCATGGCATCCTCCCAGATTTTGTTGCGCTGGGATGTCTTGAGATCGGAACGATCGATGTCGAGTTCGTCCTCCTTTAGCTCGCGCTTCTCGTCCTTGGCTTCCTCTTCGCGCTCCGCCAAAATCTCCGCGTACTGGTCCGCGTAGCCCTTGAGCAACGTGTTCATGTAATTGGGAATGATATTCTCCCATTCCTTGTTCCAGTATTGCTTGGGCACGTTGCCAATCGCGCCCTGGCGCAGCATGTACACAATGGACCAGGATTGCGCGTAGCAGGAGATGTTTCGGGGGCCTTGGGTCTGCCACTGGCGGTGGGTGAAGTTCAGGTGCTTTTTGAGGGAGACCATCAGGCCGTTCTCCACCATGCGCTTGGCTTCGGGCAAGCGGTTGATGCCCTCGGATTCCGCTTCGGGTTTCACGTAGGCCTTGCCCTTGAACCAAGTGGCACCGGCGTAGTAATCCCCGTGGCCCTCGTCGAACCAACGGTGGGCTTCGGAGCGTTTGAAGAGGAAGTGGCAGTATTGGTGGAAGGCTTCGTGGCTCATGACGCCATAGGTCAGGGCGTCCCGTTCCTTGTCCTTTTTGCCGCTGTACAAGACCAGCTCTTCCGTGGTCGGGTTGAACCAGCCGGCCACGCCCCTTTGGGTGCCGCCGTACTTGTGGAACTCTTCCGGAGTGTTGCAAATGCGCACCACGGAAATGGCGTTCAGTTCTTGGCCGAAGGCTTCGGGCGGAAAGT
>JARGOW010000475.1 GCA_029212955.1 Planctomycetota bacterium
AAGCCCGAAGACTCTAGGGCCACGTTTCCAGCGAGCACCATCAGGTCCGCCCAAGAAATGCTCTGCCCGTACTTTTGCTTGATCGGCCAGAGCAAACGCCGAGCCTTGTCCAGGTTGGCGTTATCCGGCCAACTGTTGAGGGGCGCAAATCGTTGCGTTCCATCGGATGCGCCGCCGCGGCCGTCACCCACGCGATAGGTTCCCGCGCTGTGCCAGGCCATACGGATGAACAGGGGGCCGTAGTGACCCCAATCTGCTGGCCACCAGTCCTGGGAGGTGGTCATCAGGGTGGCGAGTTCCTTTTTAAGGGCCACCAGGTCGAGCTTGCCGAACTCCTTGGCGTAGTCGAAGTCCTCGCCCAGCGGGTTGCTGCGCGGCGAGTTCTGCTCAAGGATTTTCAGGTCCAAGAGTTCTGGCCACCAATCTTGGTTGGCGTGGGCCTGGGGAGCGGGCGATGAGTGATATTTGTCCTGTGCTGACATGTTGGAGGTTGTAGTTAGGAGTACGAAACCGAGCAATGCGGGCAGATAGGTGCGGCTGTGCTTCATGGTTGTTGGGGGTTGATTCAAGGAGACCCGGGGCGAAATGCGGGCGGGCATACCGACTTCTAGGGTCTGTAATACACGCTTCCACCCCCTAGATGCAAATTATTACCATCCGCAGCTCATTTCCAATCAGAAATCAATCCATGACTTGCAGCCTGGACCCGGATATCCTTTTAACTGGGGACCGAAGCCCTACACGCCATGGACCCCAAAAACCGAAAACAACGCCTGGAGCACCTCACAGCAGGCTATTCCCAAGCCGGATTGCCCCTCACCACCCAGAGGCGGGCCCTCCTGGAGGTCCTGGCGGGTCGCACGGACCACCCCACCGTGGACCAAATCTTCGAGGAACTCTCGGTCATCCTGCCCGAAGTCTCCCGCACCACCGTCTACCGCTCCCTGGACGTGCTGGCCAACCTGGGCCTGCTCAACAAGGTCGAGCACCCCGGCTCCTCGGTCCGCTTCGACCCCAACACCGAGCCCCACCACCACTTCCTCTGCTCCACCTGCGGAGGCCTGGTCGACCTGCCCACCGAATCCTTGGCAGGCTCCAACAACATCGCCTTCGTCGGCGAAGGCTTCGGCGAAGTGGAAGAAATCTCCGTCCTAGTCCGCGGCCGCTGCTCCACCTGCGCCGCCAAGGCCTAACCGCTCCCCGCATCCGAGCGGCAGGAGTGTAAATGGTACGCCCGGCGGGATTCGAACCCACGGCCCCCGCTTTAGGAAAGCGGTGCTCTATCCGGCTGAGCTACGGGCGCGCGTGGCGATAGGGTAGCTCCAATGGGTGGTGGTCGCTAGGGGCCAGGGGCGAACAAGGCTTGGCAAACCGAACAAACTCCCCGCGCGCACGGGCCTCGTTAGATCACGCGGAGTTCGAGCACGTCGGCTTGCACTGCGCGTTGGAGGCCGATGAGTTCGGCAGCGTCTAGGCCTCCAGTCCAGTCTAGGACGGTGGCTTTGGGGCTTAGCATGGAGAGGCCTTCGTCGGAAAGGGAGGCAAAGGCCAGGGATTCGGCGAGGCCGACCACTCCGCAGAGGCGTTCGAGGGTTCCAGCGCCTTCGGGATTGTGGTGGAACTGGATGGCTGTAGTCAGTTTCTCGGGGAAGCCCCAACGGCGCACCAGGCGGGATCCGCACACGGCGTGGTCCATGCCGAGCACGGCCAATTCGGCGGCCAGGATGTCCTGGCCATGGGTGTAGCGGAATTTGATCTCGTCGCGCTCGTCCTCGAGGAAGCGGTCCAGAACAATGTGGCCCACATTTTGAATGAGGCCCACCGTGTAGGCCAGGTCCGGGTCCACGCCCCCGGCGATTCCAGCCAGGCGCTTGGCGTAGAGCGCCACATGCAAGCACTCGTCCCAAAGGGTCTTGTTGGAGCGCGAAGTGGCGCGGCCATGGCCGGTGAAATAGGAAGCGGCTCCGGAGGTGATAGCGATGCTCGAAATGGTCTTGGTACCCAGCCGGCTGGTGGCGTCGGCGATGGACGTGATCGCCACCTTGGGCGCATACATGGCCGAGTTGGCCATGGACAGAACCTTGCCCGTCAAACCCGGGTCCTGTTCGATCACCGCAACCACCGCGCTGGATTCCGCGTCGTTCATGACGAGTTCGAGCACACGAATGGCGGCCTGGGGAAAAGGTTCCAGACTCCGAATGTCTTGGAGAATTTGAGCGGCTTGCATGATTTCGTACGCCTCCACGATTTCGATTTCAATGACGTTTGGCCCCGGGTGGAGCCGGGCAATATTTTCTCACCCACTGGCGTTTCGACCCGGGGCTGAAGGTCCTTGAGAACCCACCGGCCGCTCCGAACCGGTTTCCCGTCGACGACCCCGATTACCCTCGGAACTTTGCAACTTCCACCATGGCAATCGATGGCCTGCAGATCCAAGTGGTGCGTTGGGTCTCCCCATGCATACACCCCTCGTTCGATATCAGTTGGCGGTCAGCGTGGACGGTTTGATGCGAAGCGGCCTATTTGATCGCAGGGCCGTCATTAAGGTGCCCAATCAAAACGGATGGGTAACCTCGCCAATCACCGAGTATGGCACGCATTTGTTTTTCAAACCGGGGAAAAAGCAGCTCGGGACTCGGGACCTATCCAGAGGTGAGCGGAACTCCAGGAACATGCTCCATAGCCCTTGCTTCCGCGACCCATCCATTCTGGTGGTCGGATCCCTGGACGCGCCTCCCCTAGAATCCCCTACGGGCAGAATGAAACGGACAGGGCGTCGGAGAAGTTTGACGTGCTAGCCCCATTGATCATGTCTCGATACCAGCATTGAAAGTTCACCACGGTGCCGGGGAGTATCGTGTGGGCACCTGTTAGCGCGGTGAAATCGAGCGGAAAGACCATGTCCCCTTGCGCGTCCACTTGCCCAGCAGGGAATAGCCTTCGAAAACCAAACTGATCCGCCCCCACGCAGAGGAATCCCTGGGCCACCGGAGTTTGCCCCTGGTACGGCCCATAGAAAAAGACGCCGAATTGGCCCGGAGGTCCGTCCTGTAGGGTGAGGGCGAAATTGTTCTGGGCAAGCTGCAAACTTCCGGCGCTTCCTATTATGGCGCCGGTAGGGGAAGCACTGTTGGCCGATGCGACGCAGTAATTCTCCGATGCGCAGTCCGCGACAATTCGCACATTATCTATCAACCAACCAAGGCCGTCGTTGTTGATTTCATCGATGGTGAAGAATCTGAAACCAATGCTGATTCGTTCGCCTGCCCATTGGGAAAGATCCAAACTTGTGGAATGCCATGGACCCGTCGCGCAATCATAGCCGATGGTGCTGGTCGTACTGGCTCCTTCAACCTGCACGATGATGGCGGGGATGTCCGGGGCGCATGCCTCCATATCCACGAAGGAATCAAACTCTAGCCGTGGGTTGACCACGTTTACCGGGATTTGAATGGACTCCACGGATTGCAAGACTCGCGGATTGCACGTTCCGGCGATAAAAGAACAGGTCGAGACGAATCCACAGCCACTCCCCTGGTCCCCCATGCGCGCCATGCCTCCGTTGGACAAGGGGGCATTGGACTGGCTCGCGCACACATTTTGCGGATGTGTCACATGCCATGGGGCATCCCTTGACCAACGACTTAGCCCCGCTGAAAAGTC
>JARGOW010000476.1 GCA_029212955.1 Planctomycetota bacterium
CCGTCGTTGCAGTTGTCCACGCCGACCTTGTGGGCCTTCCAGTCGAAAGCCACCGTCATGGCGTTCTCCACGGCCAGAGCGCCGCCCTGGACCCAGAAATGGTAGGGGAACCCCTCGGGGGTCACCTTGGTGGCGAAGGCCTCGACAAAGTCGGCCATTTGCGTGGTGTACAGGTCCGAGTTGGCCGGGTTGTTGGTTCCTGCCAGTGCGATTTCCTTTTGGAAACCCTCTTCGAGCATGGCGGGGTGGTTGTAACCCACGGGCCAGCTGGCGAAGCAGGTGAAGAAGTCCAGGTAGCGCTTGTTCTCGCGCGAATCGTGGATCCAGGAACCCTGGGATTTTTCCAGGTCCATGACGAAGGGGTAGCCATCGGCGAGCATGTGGCGGCCGAGCACGTCGTGTACGTTGTTGGGGTTGGTCATAGGTATGTGCGGTGTTGTGCTTTTGCTTGCAGCGGGAAGGGAAATAGTTGCGGGGGAAACAGGACCTCTTGGGTCAACGGATTCCGCCCTTGTACGGCGCCTCGTAGGGCCCCAGATCTCCACGGCTCAAGAGCAGTGTCGGGGTGTTTCCCGGAGCCATTGACAGACCTGAGCCAGGTCGGACATTGGTGAATATCTGGCGCGTGAGGGTACCATTCTGCCCCTTGCCAGTCGACCCCAGGGACTCGTGGATGAGGGTCGCACCCTCCCCCAGGGCCCGGGCCCGAATCCCCTCCAACTCCGCTTTAGAGGCCCTATTCAGCGATGGCATCGGAGGATCCAGAACCCCCCTGCTTTCTATCGCATTCAAAAGCCATTCGGTGGCCACGGAAAAATGACTCGCAGGAAGGATCCACTGACCCACAGCTCCGTTTAGGTACCCGCCAAGGGCACCTTGTGTCCCAAGTGAGTCGAAAAGTGCTTGTTCCAATACGCCCTGCCAATTTTCACCCGCCTGCAACATAGGTTTCTCCAAATTGCGACACGAACTGGTCAGGGCCTGCCATTCCAAGTGCGGTTTTCCGGAATCGGGTTGCACCCCAAATCCGAATGCCAAGTCCACGGCCGGCGGCGCCCCATGCAGGTTGGCCCCATTGGAAATGAGTGAATCCCAGCGCCCGCGATCGGCTTCGGGTCCCACCACGCTCACACCCGGAAACACACCAAACTCGAGCAGGGTCGACACGGTCTCGTTGCGTTGATCCCAGAGCAACCCAATCCCCGATAGGTCCACGCCCGCGTGGTCCAATGCACCGAGCAGCGGATCCAACAATTCGGGCAGGTGCTCATCCGCGAGCAGCACCAGGCGCTCCCCCAATACCAAAGCCCGCAGGATCGGAGTCCAGGCAGCCTCTAGCCATCCGCGCCAATCGGGTACCACCAGCCGTGCCCAACTTGCGGGCAGGGGCTGGCCATGGGCCCCAAACCAACGGGACTCCACGGTATCGATCCAGGCCTGGAGCTTGGGAAGGGCTTGCCCCCTGTCCAAACCCAGCAAGCGCTTGAGATCCTGCTGGGCCACCCGGCCCGGATCCTCAAGGCACGCCCGGACTCGACACCACGCCTCCTGGGACAGGAGTTCCGGGTTCCCAGTGGGCCAGGGGTTGCTCAGGTCGCCCAGTCGACGCACGGGCAGCCGATCGCGGGCCTGCCGGGCTGGGTCCCCGCGCCGCATGGACGGGGGCACACACCCCTGTCCCCCCTCCCACGGTTGGCCCCAGAGCAGGGCGGATTGGAAAGGCGGATTTACACGGTCTTCATTCTTCGATCTTCTTTCTGACATGGTGGCTCGGGCCGCTATTCTATTCGCTCGCCATGTCCATTCCCATGCCTTCCCCCTCTCTCGTGCGTAAGCCGGGCGGATTCACCCGTCCCATGCGCATGCTGAAGACCCCGGAGTTCGATCGAGCTTTCCGGGGAGGAAGCCGTGCGCGGGCCGACCACCTGCTTGTGATTTGCGTGGAGGCCCGCTTTGGGCACACCCGACTGGGCCTTTCCGTGGGCAAGCGCATATTCAAGTTAGCCAAGGATCGCAATCGTCTGAAGCGCGTCCTGCGCGAGGCCTTCCGGCAAAACTACGGGTCGATTCCCGATGGTGTGGATCTGGTCATCGTCCCCGGAAAACCGGGATGTGCTCCCAGCGTGGAGCAGGCCGGCAAAGAGCTCGTGTATCTGGCCAACAAGGCCCACAAGCGACTTCTGGAAAAGCGCGCCAAGGCCACGGATGGAGAACGATCCGCATGATCCAGCTGCTGCGCCGCTTTGTCACCTTGCCCGTGCGATTCTATCGCCGCTGGTTGACACGCTTCACCCCGCCCATGTGTCGCTTCCATCCCACTTGCAGTTCCTACTGCGTGGAAGCGATCGAAAGCCGCGGCATCTTCAAGGGTGCCCTGCTGACCCTTTGGCGGCTCATGCGCTGCCACCCCTTCGCCCAAGGGGGCTACGATCCCGTGCCACAAGGGCGCGACTCGGATGAACCGGCCCCCCTTTCCTCCCCTTCCTCCCGAAAGTGATGCTGAATAACTTCTCTCTCGCTGCCTCCATGGCCGCCTTGGTCCTCGCCTCTACCGCGTGCAAATCCACCTGCGGCGACTCCGCGGATCGCTCCGCACCGGCTGTGTGCCCCGCCACCGGCGCGGCCGCAACCCAACCCGATGCACCTGTGGCCGGTGCGGTCAATGTGGACCACCTGATCCTTCCCGAAGAAACCCACTTCGCCCGACTTTGGCAATTGACCACAAGTGGTGAAAACGCCGAAGCCTATTGGAGCTTCGACGGCACGCGTCTTTCCCTGCAGCGCAAGGGCGAGGGCATGAACTGCGATCGCATCTACGCCACCGGCGATGACGGACAACTGGTCGAAGTTTCCAACGGCAAGGGCACCACAACCTGCGCCTACTTCACCCCCGACGACCAGTCGGTGATCTACGCTTCGACCCATGGTCTACAGAACGAGTGCCCGCCCTCACCCGACCACAGCATGGGCTACGTCTGGGCCCTGCACCCCGAGTTTGAGATCTATTCCAAGAACCTCACCACTGGGAATGTCACCACGCTGGTCGAAGGGCCCGGATACGACGCCGAGGCCACGGTTTCCCCCATGGGCGATCGCTTCGTGTTTACCTCCACCCGCAGCGGTGACATCGAGCTGTGGACCGCCAAGATGGACGGAACGGACCTCTTTCAGGTCACCGACGAACCCGGCTACGACGGAGGCGCCTTCTACAGCCACGATGGCGAATGGTTGATCTTCCGCTCCACGGACTTCTCCGCGGAAAAGCGGGATGAGGAAATCGCGGCCTACATGGGTCTCTTGAAGAAGAACATGGTGCGCCCCTCCCGCATGGAGCTGGTGCTCATCAAAGCCGACGGAACGGAACGCAGCCAGGTCACGAATCTCGGCAAGGCCAACTTCGCGCCCTCCTTCTACCCCGATGACAAGCGCATTATCTTCTCGTCGAATCACCACGACAAGAACCGTCCGGCCATGAACTTCGACATCTTCGCCTGCGACTTGGACGGCGGGAACCTAGAGCAGATCACCTTCTACAACTCCGGCGAACGCGGCAAGCAGTTCGATTCGTTCCCGCTCTTCAGCCCCAACGGCAAGTACCTGGCCTTTTCCTCCAACCGCGGAGACAGCAAGCCGGGTGACAC
>JARGOW010000477.1 GCA_029212955.1 Planctomycetota bacterium
ATGCGCTCGACGAAGTGATTGTCGCGGGTGTCGACCTTGAAGGTTTCGCCGATGGTGAGGTAGGGCGGGACTTGCACGACCAGGCCGGTTTCCGTGGTGCAAGGTTTGAGTTGGGCTTGGGCCGTTGCGCCTTTGATGTGCGGATCGCATTCCACGGCGGTCATGATGACGGTCATGGGCAGCTCGATGTTGGCCACGTTGCCGTCGATGAGCATGGCCTGAAGGCCTTCGATGCCGTCGACGATGTACATTTCGGCGCCACCCAGGGCATCCTTGCTGAATTCAAATTGCTCGTAGGTTTCATCGTCCATGAAGTGCCAGGCGCTCGCATCGCTGTACAGGAAGCTGGCCTTGTGGCGCTCCATGTCCACCTCTTCGAACTTCTCGCCCGAGCGGATGGATTCGTTGAGAATCTGGCCCGTCTTCAGGTTGCGCAGTTTGGTTTTGAAGATGGTGTTGCCACCGCGGGCCGTGGGAGTACTAACGGAGTAGTCCGAGATAATCATGGGCTCGCCCTTGTAGACGAAGCACACGCCCTTCTTGAATGCACTGGTATCGATCATAGCGGAGAAAGTGTACTGGCGGCACCAGGGGGACTCCAAACGGTTTCTAGCGACTGGCCTTGCTGAGCACTTGGCAGCGTGGGCAGAAGTGCGTTCCACGCTGTCCCACCACGATACGCCGAATGGGTCGCTGGCAGCGCTCGCACGGTTTGCCCGTACGGCCGTAAGCCCGGAAAAGGTGCTGGTAGGAGCCAGGTTGGCCCTCTGGCGTCCGGTAGAACGCATCGAAACTGGAACCCTCGCGCACAATGGCCTCCCGCAGAACCCTCTGAATTTCGGCGTGCAACTTCAAGGCCTTGGCCTTGGACACACGACTGGCCAATTCCTGGGGATGAATGCGCGCCCCGAATAGGGACTCGTCCACGTAGATGTTGCCCAACCCCGCCAGGAACGTTTGATCGAGCAAAAGGGGTTTGATGGCTCGCTTGCGCGCTCCCAAGGCCCCGTACAGGAATTCCGGTGTCGTGGCATCGGACAGGGGCTCGGGTCCCAGGTGTTCCAGGGCCGGACTGGCTTCCGGATGGAAGGTGAATCGACCGAACTTGCGCACATCTAAGAAGTGCAAATTGCCGCGGTCCAACTCCAAACTCACCCGGTTGTAGTCGGGCGCATCCACCCCTCTTCCGGTCACAACCAAACGCCCGGTCATGCGCAAGTGCACCAACAATACTCCGGCGGGTTTGCCACGCCTCTGCAAGTCGATCACCACATACTTGGCCCGGCGCCAAACCCGGGAGACCTTGGCCCCCACCACCGCGCGCTCAAACTTGGGCCGTGACATGCCGCCCAAGCTGCGTAGCCACTCCACCTGTACGCCACGGATCGTGCGTCCCAGGAGCCCCGGTTCGATCAGGCGGGCTGTGGTTTCGACCTCGGGGAGTTCGGGCACAGACTCACCTTAGAATGTAATGTGAAACTCGCCGTTCTTCTCTTTGATGTTGTAGGTGATGGCCGACTTGCAGGTGCCCTTGTCCACCTTGCCGGTCCTCACATCAAAGTGGAAGTTGTGCAGGGGGCATACGGCTTTGTCGCCCCCAAAAAGGGGCCCCGCCAGGAGCTTGCCACCTTCGTCATGGGGACAGTGGGTGTCCAATGCGTAAACCTGACCCTCCGGGGAGCGGCAAAGAAGGATTTGCTTGCCGCCGGCTAGGCCGTCTCCCACTTGGATTGTGCGGGCCTCGCCCTTGGCCAGTTTGTCGGCGCCGGGTACGACGACCGTGGCTTTGCGGAACAGTTTCAGGAATTTGCTGAGCATGGTGGCGGGGATGATAGCATGCGAGCCTTATGACTTCCGTGCTATGGCTCAATCTGGTCGGACTATCGGCCAGCCAAATCGGTGAACACACTCCGAATCTGTCCCGCTGGGCCAGTTCCGGCTCCATCGCTCCCATGTCGGGAATCCTGCCCGGCGTGACCTGCTCGGCCCAGGCCACCATGCTGACGGGCACCTTGCCCCGGGAGCACGGGGCCGTGGGCAACGGCTGGTTGGACCGCAAGTCCATGGAGGTTGCGCTCTGGCGCCAATCCAACCACCTGGTACATGGGGAAAAAGTCTACGAGGCCGCCCGACGTAGGAACCCCTCCTTCACTTGCGCCAAGCTCTTTTGGTGGTGGAACATGGGCGCTGACGTGGACTATTCGATCACGCCCCGCCCTTACTACCCGGCCGATGGCCGTAAGATTCCGGCCGTATACTCCGACCCGCCTAGCTATGGCAAGGATCTGGAGGACGGACTGGGAGCTTTCCCCTTCTTCGATTTCTGGGGACCTAAAGCCGGTCTGCCTTCGAGCCGCTGGATAGCCAAGGCTGCCATGCGCACACTTGAGGAGCGCAAACCTGACCTGACCATGGCGTACCTGCCCCACCTGGACTACGACCACCAACGGTTTGGTCCAGGGCATCCGCGCTCGATCCAAGCCCTCAAGGACTTGGACAAACTTGTGGGTAAGCTTCTGGAAGCGGCCGCCGCCACCAAAACCGAAGTGATCGGTGTCTCCGAGTACGCCATCGGTGAGGTGGACACACCGGTTCATATCAACCTGGCCCTGCGCCAGGCCGGCCTTCTCGCCGTGCGCCCCACGCCTACGGGTGAAATGCTTGACTTTTTTGCCAGCCAGGCCTTTGCCGTGGCCGACCACCAAATCGCGCATGTGTATTGCCAGAGTGAAGCCGCGATCCGGAAAGCACGCACGGCCCTGGAAAACTTGCCCGGTGTGGAACGCATTCTCGATCGTCAAGCCCAGGCAGAATTCGGTATCGACCACGAAAATGCCGGCGACCTGGTTGTGATCTCTGAAGCCCGCGCCTGGTTCACCTATTACTACTGGTCCGACCCCGACCAGGAACCTGACTTCGCCCGCACCGTCGACATCCACCGCAAGCCTGGCTACGACCCCTGCGAAATGTTGCTGGACCCCGAGATTCGATTCCCCAAGCTCAAGATCGTCGGCAAACTCCTGCAAAAGAAAACCGGCTACCGCTACCGCATGGACGTGATTCCCCTGGATGCGGGCCTGATCCACGGCAGCCACGGGCGCCTACCGGATGATCCCAAGGATGGCCCCGTTTACCTGTCCACCATCCCGTTCGGCGATGGCAATCCCTCCCCCGAGGGCGGTCAAGTCGATATGACCTCGATCAAAGCCCGCGTGCTCGACCTGCTGGATCGCTAGAGGTCCCAGGTCCTTGTCCGGGGATTCTGCCCCCCGCCTCGAAGTGCGTGCCGCAAGCCTGAACGAAAACACTGCGAAGCGGGGCAGGGCCCGCTTCGCAGCGAATTTTTCAAAAGCATAAACTCGTAGGGAGTTTGAAGTGACCCGAATGATAAAAGGGCCCGGTATTGTCCACCGGCGCAGCTTGCCGCCTAAGTCCCCATGAGAAGGACCGGAGCAAGGCGGCAAATGCTCAGTTGTGTTGGAAGGGCCTCCATGTGGAGCCCCGATCCCTCCAG
This sequence comes from Planctomycetota bacterium, assembly GCA_029212955.1. Classification (GTDB taxonomy): domain Bacteria; phylum Planctomycetota; class UBA1135; order UBA1135; genus NORP259. The sequence goes on from JARGOW010000477.1 coordinate 3,515, forward strand.
GGATCCAAACGGTTCCCTGGGGCGGGGATTTCTCCCCACATGAGATCAGTCGTGCAAGCCCCTGCCAGGGGTTCACAATTCCCAAAAGATTCCCTACGAATCCCAATACCCAGCTCCA
>JARGOW010000478.1:0-1275 GCA_029212955.1 Planctomycetota bacterium
CCTTGGCCCTGCGCGAGCAGAGTCCCGTCGGCTCGAATGCGCGCATCGGGTGTGCGCAGCAGCGGAAAGTCCTTGGTTTGCAGGGTCGCATCCCAGGTGGGCTGGCCCTTGCCCATGGCCATATTGCCCACAATATCCACGGGCGCTCCACCGTATTGGCCCAGCAAGCCAAAGGTGCCTGTGTTGGAGTCCAGCCAATTCATATGGGCGCTGACCTGACTCAGGGTTTCACCCCACGTAAAGCGGACCGAGTCCGCGGTGGCTTGCACCGAGCCGCGCAATTTGGGGTTGGCCAGGCTGCCGCCCATGGAGAGCTGGCCTTGGGCGGTGCCTTCGATGCGGCGCAGGTCGGGTAGCAGGGCTCGTAGGGGAGCCAGGCGATGCAGGGTCAGGTCGGCTTGCAGCTGGAGGGGTGCATCCGATGGGCTTTGCATCCATTGGTCCACGCTCGCGAGCATGCCACGAAGGGTCAATTCGCCTGGCAACTCGGCGCTCTGCCCCGCGGTTCCGAAGCGGCCCAGCAGGGACTTCAGCTGGATCTGCCCCTGTTCCACGTCGCAACGCCCGGACCAATTCATGGCCACGTCGGGTTGGTCTGGGCTGCTCAGAATCCAATCGCTGGGGTGCAGCTCGAAATGCCCAGAGCCGCTGGGCCAAGCGCCGGAGTACGCGAAGCCTCCCGTAATGGAAGGCCATTCGAGTTGGGTGCCCACCTGCGGGGCCCATTTCCCTTGGCCCACGGAAAGCAGCCCGTCGATTCGGGTTTCCCCGGCCCGGCGGGTGTCCAAGGCCAAACTACCCTTGGCCGATACCATGACGGGGGCAGGCCAGTTGGGGGATTCCAGGGTGACGCGAGCCTGTTGCACGGCGACGACCCCATCGATGACTTGGGCTTCGAGAAGGTAGCTGCCCAGGGGCCATGCCTGCCCCTCTGTGGGGGCCTCGCCTCCGAACCGGGTGAGCCACACCTCCAGGTCCGCACCGCCCGCGACCACCTGGCCTTGTATGCCGGGCAGTAGGGAATCGGTCCAAGGGGTTCCGTCCACGGGCCAGGGCACGGAGACCTGTTCCAACCGGAGAACCGTGGAGTTTCCGGATTGGGCGTCCAAACTGGTGAGCTCAATTCCTGTATCGAGCAGCGCGCCTTCGGTGCGTGCGGTGAGGCGGCCGATTTCCGGAACAGACCATGCCGAACACTGTATGGAGAATGTGCCCCTGGGTTGGGCCAACCGGGTCAGGTCCAGTTGGGCTTGCAGTTGCACCTGTCCCTGTTCC
>JARGOW010000478.1:1285-1909 GCA_029212955.1 Planctomycetota bacterium
GATGAGATTGAGCTCTTGAATGTGGAGCTGGGTGCCGAGCAGGGTCAGGAGCCCATCGAGTGCGTAGCTTTGCTCGGACCCTCCGACCTCCCGGTGGGTCGCGCTCTCCACTTTCCATCCGAGACTGCGCGCATCGCCCGGGCGCGCCGGGTTCTTGAGACCCAAGCGCAGGCCTCGCAAGTGAAGTTCATCCACGCCCGGCCGTTGCAGGAGCAGGCTGCAATCGGCCAGGTCCAAACGCGGCCACTCCGCCAGGTCCAGGGGCGCAGGGTCTTCTTCGGGGTTCGAGGTTGTTTGGGATTCTTGGGCCACGTAATGGACTTCGCCGCCCCGTGCCCAAACCTCTTGCACTTGGGAGATTCCAGGGCTGAGCCAAAAACCCGCATCCAGCTGAAGGTTCAATTCCCCAAAGCGCACCGCTTGCAAAGCTTGCTCCCCGCCCTTGGGTTGCAATGCTAGGCCTTGCAGTTTCCATGTGCTCCAGGGCGCACCCGACAGGCCTTCTAGTTGCAAATCCCAACCGGCCCAGCTCGCTGCGGTGGGCGCGATTCGACGCGCTACGGGGTTCAGCGTTTGATTCGGAAACAAGGCGCAGGCGCCGATTCCAATCAACATCAACGCAGC
>JARGOW010000478.1:1919-3627 GCA_029212955.1 Planctomycetota bacterium
CGCCGAGCGCGCGGTTTGATTTTGGAATCGGGCATGCTCGGAAAATGGCGTTCTGGGGCTGGCCTGGGCCCCAAGAATCACCGGGTCACTGGGGATCGATCGAGAGCCCGCCGGAGGCTCTCAGCTCGACCCGGTAGACTTTGCCGGGTCGGGTTTCGATGAACGGGGCTTCGCCATGCATGGCGCGTACGCCCTTGCTTTCGGCCAACTTCGGATCGTTGGCATAGTCCCAGAAGCTACTCCAAAGCTCGGCGTAGTAGGTGTCTTCCTCCCCGTCACCGGCGCCCGCATAGGGATGGGGATGCACTCCTTTGGCGTCGATAGGTTCGCCCTCATTGGGGGCTTGGCTGTCGCCGAACATGCGGGTGAAGAGACAGACCGAGGAGCCGCGAAGAAGGTCGCCGCCCTCCACGAAACTGTCCTCGAACTTGATCACCATGGACTCCAAGTAGATCTTCTTTCCAAGCAAGACCATGGTTTGGCCTTCGTCGATGGGTTCGCCGTCTTCGGCCAGGTCCTGGAACAGGATCGTGGTCTCGAGTATTTCGGGATTGGCCGCGCTAGGTTTTTGATCCAACACTTCGATGCGAGCCACCCGGTGGTCGATTTTCATCAGGTGGAGGGAAACCTCCAGGCGGCGGCGAAGCTCCTCGCTTTCCTCAAGGTCATCACCGAGTTGGAGGATGACCCCATCCTTCTCCTGGATGATTTCGTCCTTTTGACGAATGGTCTCCTTGTTCTCCTCTAGGATCCCGCGGATGTACACCGTCCACCAGCCGGAGATTCCGGCGAGGGCGGCGAGAACGAGTACGAGTAGAAAGCGCATGGTGGATTGGGTGGGGGCGTTGCGATGCACTCCGGCTCGAAATAGGCCAGAGTTACCCTCCAGGTTACGTCGACAAGGCCTTGGAATTGACCCAACGGCAATATTTCACCGGATTTGACCCGTTCCCGGGGATGCGAGAGTCCCGATCGGGGCATTGCGAGACTCGGAACCTCGGGGGTGGGCTCCAGGTTGGTACGCTGGAGTCCGAATTGGGGCCCTTGACACTTCTGTCAGGCCCCCTCAGTCCGGTCCAAAACCGATATGAATCCCGACCTACTCATTGGCCGCTTGGCGTTTTTTGCCAAGGGGCTTCGACAATTGCTAGATGGACTCTCCGACGCCGACGCCCGCTGGCGTCCGTCCGATGGTGGCTGGTCGATCCTCGAGATCGTTTGCCACCTAGGAGATGAGGATTTGGAGGACTTCCGGACCCGCCTGGAACTGCTTCTGAAGGACCCGAAGGCAAACTGGCCCGCGTTGGACCCCCGTGGCCGGGTCCAGGAGCATGGCTTCAATGAGCGCGACTTCAAGCGCAGCCTGCAGCAGTTCGAGATGGAGCGGGCCCGCAATGTGGCTTGGTTGAAGACCATCGGCACCGCATCCTGGACCGAAACCCACGATCACCCCAACCGGGGCGCGATCCGAGCCGGAGACCTACTGGCCTCCTGGGTTTGCCACGACGCCCTGCACCTGAGCATGATCGCGGACCGCCTGCAGAAGATGGCCTTGCGCGATGCCCCCGGGTTCTCCACGAACTACGCCCGGGACTAGGGATACAGCGTCAGACCCCCTGCCACCTACGGGCGGCACAAAAGTGCCAGGCCAAGAAAAGCCCTACGGTTTGCATACAGCCGAAATCGCGGAACTTTTCTTGGCCTGGCA
>JARGOW010000479.1 GCA_029212955.1 Planctomycetota bacterium
GCGAGCCCAGTACCCCGGGGGGTTGGGGGCGGGGGACGGATCGAGCCATCGGTGGGGAGGGGGTGTGCGCTGGTCGCGCGAATGGGCGGTGCAAGACGGAAGTCTGGGGCAGGGAGCCGCGGCCCCTAGCATGTCCTATGGAAGGGCCTTGCCTTGCGTCGAGGGTGGCAAAATGTCTGTAATACGCAGGTCGCTGTGGTCATGGGGCGGCCCGGTGCTCCAGAATGTCGCCGTGACTACGGTGCGTGTCTAGTTTCCTTTCTCAGTGCGGGGGGGAAACCGCGGTCCGGGTCTCGCTTTCGCCCCGTACCCCTCGCCCCGATCGGCCGCGTCCCCCGGAATCTTCCACAGAGTCATCCATGTCCCAAGTCGCCCAGCCCGATTCCGCCCAAATCCGTCCCTTGACCCGGGCGGTGGGGTTGTTGATCACCTGGGGGCTCTTGTTGCTTTCCCAACCGGGTCTGATTGGGCGGGATGGCCTGGGTTTTCTGGCGTTTGTGGCCCTGATTCCTTGGGTTTGGGTGACTTCGCGTCCGGGGCCGCGGGCCAAGCTCATCGAGTGGTTTGTGAACGGTTTGGGGTTGTGTGGTTTTGCGTTTTGGATGCGCTATCTGCTGCCCTGGGCCGTGCTGCCCATGGGCTTTGTTCCGGCCCTTTACCTGGTGGTAGGCGGCGTGATCCTGCGGCGTCTGGCGGGTCGTTATCCGCTGGCCCTGGCCGCGCCCATGGCCTGGATGGCGGCGGAGATCGTGCGCTTCACCCTGCCCTCGCCCTGGAGCTTCGGTTGGTGGCGCGTTGGCACGCTGACCCACGCGGATTTCTGGTTCTCGTCCGGAGCCCGTACCTTCGGAGTTTGGGGCCTATCCTTCGCTTTGGCGGCAGTTGCGGGTTGGGTCGTCGATCGTTTGCGCCGGCACCAAGGCCCCGGTTGGTTGTCCCACTCGGTGGGCTTGGGCGCGCCCCTGGCAATGGTTCTTGCGGGGATTCTGGTGCCGGCTCCAGAAACCGTTCCCGGCCCCCGGGTCCTGGTTTTGACGCCAGGGTTGGAGCAGGATTTGAAGGCGCGTACGACCGACTACTGGCACACGTTCCTGGTGGATCCGGTCCAATGTTTGGTGGAGGGTTTGGCCGATGCCCGCGACGGGGGGGAGCCGGAGCCTGACCTGGTGGCCTTCGGTGAGACCATGATGCCGGGGCTCTCGGTAGACCCGGCCGCGCTTGCGGCTTTCGAGGGTGGGGCCAATGCACCGGAATTCACGGGGCGGGTATGGTCGGCCAGGCTGCTGGACGAGGGGATTTGGACCCTTAATAGTGCCCTGGAGGTGCTCCAGGGTCGAAACTTGGAGCGCAGCCGGTTTGCGGAAGGTCTCCAGCGAAATGGCTATTCTGAGCCCTGGCTCAAGGATTTAAGCGCCGGGCGGGCACCTCTTCCGGCGGACACTGCGATTTTCAGCGGTGTGGAAGGACTGGTGGAACGCGATGGATTCCTGTGGCGGGTCAATGGCGCGCAGATCTGGGATGGGGGCGGCAAACCGGGTGCTTTGGCCAGCAAGTTGCACCTGGTTCCCGCGGCGGAGGATCCATTCCCCGCCGCCCATGTGCCCTTTCTCCTGAACACTATTAAAGAAGTGGGGGGCTACATCCCCGATTTTGTGTCGGATGACAGGTCTACGGTGCTTGAGTTCGACGGCCGGGATGGGCGTTCCTGGCGCGTGGGAGCCCTGATTTGCTACGACAACTCCTATGACGACCCCTTTACGGGGGTCCATGGGGGGGCTGGGGTGGACTTTCACCTGGTGGCTAGCAACGAGGCTTGGTACGAGCGCAGCGTGCTTATGGACCACATGTTGGCTTTCACCCGGCTGGCCGCGATCATGGGTGGGCGCTCGATTCTGCGCGCCACCAACTCCGGAGCGAGTGCTTTGGTGGGCCCCGACGGGCGAATTTTGAGTCTTTTGCAGCAGGATGGAGAGCACAAGATGGTCCGCGGGACGCTCCGTGTGACGGTTCCAGTGCCGGTTCGCGGTGGGGGAGTCGGGGCTAGTGGGCCGCCCGCCAGGACCCCATATGTGCGTTCTTGGCCCTTTCAGGCGGGGTTGTTCTGGGTTTGCCTAGCGATTCTGCTTTTCTCGAGCCGCCGTCGGTTACCCCAGGCGGGCTAGGTAGTAGGGGCATGCGTTCGCGCGAGATCCGATAGAGACCCATGAGCGGGCTTGACCCCCCTAAGGACTCATTCCTATACTCGCCGGCCAATCCTAGTCGCTCTCCGCTCGATCGGACGGCTTGGGCCCCGCTTACCCAGTGGAGCTCGAACCATCTTCTCGGGCTGTCCCTTGGGACAGCGACGGTTTTTCCCCCCCTCCCTTCGGGTTCCGCAAAGCGGACATCTGTTGTCTGGGGATTGTCACACTCAGATCACTCCCCCCACCCAACTACGGATCCAACATGAGTTCGATCGCACGGATCTTCATCGTCCTGAACTTGCTTCTCACCGCCCTTGTCCTGGGCTGGGCGTCCAACCTCATGAGCGCCGACCAGAACTGGATGGAGAAGCACGACACTGTGCTCGCCGCCAAAGATGCGGAGCTTGCAGGTAAGGATGAGGAAATCACCAATCTCAACACCGAAGTCGCTTCCCTGAAGGAGTCCAGCGGACGTCACCGCGAAGAGCGGGACGCCAACGCGGCTGCCCTCACCCGCACCACCTCCGACCTGGAAGTGGAGCGCGAAAAGAGCGCTGCTGCCCAAGCCACCGTCTCCAAGTTCTCCCAGACCATCTCGGGGATCGACGAGGGCCGTAAGGCAACCCAGGACAAGTTCGACCAGGCCCAAGAGGACAAGGTCGCAGCCATCGACGCTCGCCGCGAGGCTGAAGAGTCCGCCAAGGACGCCGGTGACGGTCAGCGCGCAGCCGAAGAGGCCCTGGCCGCGGCCAACCGCACCATCGCCTCCCTCGAGACCGACGTGAACACCTTGACCAAGAACCTGGCCAAGACCGACACGACCCTCGCCATGGTCGTGGACATCTACAACATCAACTTGGATGAGGTCACCGCCCAGCCCGAAATCAGCGGTGCTGTGGTCGTCGTCTCCAACGACGTGAAGCCGGGCCTGCTCGGCATCAACCGTGGCAAAGCCGACGGTGTCAAGCGCGGCTATGTGTTTAGCATCTACAACGGCTCCCAGTTCAAGGGACGCGCCCGCGTGGAAACCGTCGAAGACAACATGTGCTTCGCTGTGGTCGAAAGCGTCTACGAAAACCGCGCCTTCTCCACCGGAGACATGGCCGCGACTCGCCTGTAATCACCTAAGGAGATCACACCATGGCACGTACCCGTAAGAAACCCGCCCCCCGCCGTTCCGGTGGAGGCGCCAAGGAAAGCTCCAAGCCCCGCACTCCCCGCGCAACGGTGGATGTGGTCGAAGAGGAGTCTGGCTTCGGCCTCGAGGAGGGCATCGTCTTCTTCACCACGATCCTAGTCGTCGCAGCATTCCTCTTCCTCGACCAGGCACGCGCCGGTTATGGGGAAGGCATGTTCTTCTAGACCGGTTTTCGGTCGGGAAGCTTCGGCTTTCCTACTGAGCCCATCGTCCGGCCCCGGCGCGCGTTTGGC
>JARGOW010000480.1 GCA_029212955.1 Planctomycetota bacterium
TTGAAGCCCGTTCTCGACGAATCCAACTTCTCCCTCCAGGAGATTGGCAAGGCCTACGCAAGCCTGGAAAGCGGCCAAGCCATGGGCAAGGTCGTGGTCAGCAACTAAACCGAAGGAAGGGCCATCCCGCCCAAAACCATGGACACCCAAGCCGCACCCCAGTTCCGAACCATGAATCGGGCTTACAACTCAGTCTTTCAACCGAATCGACTGAGTGTGGGCCTGGTCGTGCCCATCGAGGAATACTCAAAGAGCGCCGTTCCTACCCTGGAACGTCACCTGGAGCGTGTGCAGTTGGCGGAAGATCTAGGCTTCGCCGCGGTTTGGCTGCGTGATGTGCCCTTCAATGTGCCTTCCTTTGGCGACGCGGGTCAACTCCATGACCCGTTCGTCTACCTGGGTTTTCTGGCCGGGAAAACCGATCGAATCGCCCTTGGGGTAGCGAGCATTATTTTGCCACTCCGGCACCCCGCCCACGTGGCTAAGGCCGCAGCCAGCGCCGACCAACTGTCTGGCGGACGACTCATCCTGGGTGTGGCCTCCGGGGACCGGCCCGATGAGTACCCGGCCTTGAAGGTGCCTTTCTCAGATCGCGGAGAGCGCTTCCGTCAAAGCTTCGAATACATCCAAGCCACGGCGCAAAAGAATCCCCGGTTCGAAAACGATCACGGCAAGTTGGATGGTCAACTCGATCTTCTACCTAAGCCCGTGTCCGGAAACCTGCCCATGCTCATCACTGGAAGCAGTCAACAATCGACCGAATGGCTGGCCGAAAATGAGGACGGCTGGATGATTTATCCCCAAGGTGTCGCCGCACAGCAGCGGGTCATTGCTACCTGGCGAGATCGCATTCTAGATGCGGGGCTTCGAAACAAACCCGTACTGCAACCGCTATACATCGATGTCACCGACGACCCAGATTCCGAGCCCGAACCCATTCACCTGGGATTGCGGTTGGGCGTCAACCGTCTGGTATCCCACCTGAAATCCCTGGAAGCCGCCGGGGTGAACCATGTGGCGCTAAACCTGCGCTTCAACCAATCGAAAACGGAGGCGACCCTCGAGCGCCTCGCAATTGAAGTTCTTCCGAGCTTCACTGAATGAGGAATACACCCATGCAGAAAACCATACTCATCACGGGGTCGACCGATGGAATCGGCCTGGAAACCGCGAAGTGGATGCTGTCGGAGGGACACCGGGTCCTGATCCACGGTCGCAATGCCAGCAAGTTCGAAGCCGTGGGCAAGGAGCTTTCCGGGCTTTCAAAACATGGGCCGGTCCAGGGATTTGTTGCCGACCTATCCACCGCCCAGGGGGTTGAAAGCCTGGCCCAGGGGGTGCTTGACTCGGGCTTGAAGCTCGACGCCCTGATCAACAACGCGGGCGTGTTTTCCACCCGCCAGGCGATCACCCAGGAGGGCCTGGACGTGCGATTCATGGTCAACACCGTGGCGCCCTATTTACTCACCAGGCGACTTCTTCCCCTGCTGGGTTCCGAAGGCCGTGTGGTGAATCTTTCCTCCGCCGCCCAGTCCCCGGTGGACCTGCGGGCTCTGGCTGGGGAAGTGCAATTGACCGACGGACCGGCCTATGCCCAAAGCAAGTTGGCTCTCACCATGTGGTCCAAGGCCATGGCCACGGAGCTCGGCGGAGCAGGGCCCGCGATCATTGCCGTGAACCCGGGTTCCATGCTGGGCACCAAAATGGTCAAGGACGCTTACGGTGTGGCAGGGGCGGATATCGGAATCGGTGCGGATGTGCTGCAGCGCGCCGCCCTTTCCGATGAATTCGGCGGGGCCTCCGGTCGCTATTTCGATAACGACTCGGGCCAATTTGCCAACCCCCATCCCGACGCCCTGGACCTCCAGAAGTGCGCGGGCGTGGAAGCCGGGGTGATCTCCATCCTAGAGCGCTTGGGCGCGGCCATTTAGCAGCGGAGAAGTGGCCCCGGAATGCCCAGATTCGGTGCGCGATTCACCGCGTTTCGGCACGGGTCTAGGGTGATCCACCCCGGACCCGAAATCGAGGATGTTTGGGCGGATCAGCCCCGGTTTTCGGGCCGGAAGACCCCCGAACCTGGAATTGATTTCCGAGGGTGCGGGGCGGGCTCCATGTGGTTCGGGATGTCACGAGAACCCGACCCGGCGCTGGGGCCCTGAAACTCCCGATCTTGACCCCGTCACAAGGGCAAATCCGGTGAGACCGAGTCTCGAATCGACATTTGGTTAGAGTGGTGGAAACGGAGCGGAACTTTGAGCCAATTGAAGGGTTTGTCGCATTGATGGAGACCCCCAACCCCCAAAACCAAGCCCCCGGTGGCATGGATCAGGACGATCCCGGCAAGGAATGCATGTTGGCGTTCCAGGCTGGGGATGAGGCGGCTTTCGAGCGCCTGATCGGGTTGTATTCCGAGAGGGCTTATGCCCTCTTCGTGAGATTCTTGGGCCGACATGAGGGGTGTGAGGACCTGGTGCAGGACCTGTTCCTGCGAATGTGGAAAGCGGCGGATCGCTATCAGCCCAGCGCCAAGTTCACCACCTGGATGTATCGCATCGCCTTCAACTTGGCGGCCAATCACGGGGAGCGCAGCCGGCTGCGTCGCAGTCAATCGCTGTCCATGGAGACGGTTCCGGGTCAAACCCTGGGCGCCGCCATCCTGGACGATTCTGCGGTGGAGCCTTCCGTGGACCTGGAGCGTGATGATGTGGTTCGCCAGGTTCGGGAAGCCATCGCATCCCTGCCAGATACCCAGCGCATGGCCCTCATTTTGGCCCGCTACGAAGAACAGTCGTACCAAAACATTGGTGAGGCTTTGGGCATCTCCGCAAAGGCCGTGAAGTCCCTGATTCACAGGGCGCGCGAAACCCTGCGGGAACGACTTGCCCACGTCATTTCAGGAGACCTGTCATGAAAGAACAGTGCTTTGAATTCCGATCCCGTTTGAGTTCAGCCCTGGAGGGTCACTCGGACACGCCCAGCCGTGCCCATCGACAATCCCAGGCCGATGAGATCCAGTCCTTGGGTTGGCACGAGCACCTGCTGCATTGCGGGGAGTGTCGCCAGCTTTTGGAAGGCGAGCAAATCCTCGAAGAGCTTTTGGGTAGCCTGCCCGAGCCTGCCCTCTCAACCACCCAGCGCCAAAGCCTCGTACTTCGCTTGGCTGAAAACCTACGCCTAGAGCGCTGGTTGGACGCGGCGGATCCCTTCGAAGGGGCACCGGTGGGTCTGTCCGAACGCATTCTCGAGGGAGTGCGCGCTACGGCCAAAGAGGTTCCCCACAGCGCTTTGATCGACGATCACTTGGCTGAGCTTGACCACGTGGAAGCGCCGGTGGGGCTCGCTGGACGTGTGATGCTCCACTGCCAGGAAAATGCGCCTCGCCAAGATGTGGAGCTGACTCCGCAGAAGGCTCGCCCGGCCCACACCCGAAGCCGTGGAGTGCCGCTTCTTCGCCACTGGCTGACCACAGGCTTGGTAGCCGCCTCATTGGCCGTATTCCTGTGGTATTTGCCTGGAGACACCAAGGTCGACCCTGCCCAGCCTTCCCCGTTTGTGGCCACGAACAATGGCGATGACAACGCTCCGGTCGACGCGGAAATGTTGGCTTTG
>JARGOW010000481.1 GCA_029212955.1 Planctomycetota bacterium
CCAGAATTTAAATCGTGTCGATCTGGCTGCGCCAGAACCTCCCGTGGTTCGTGATTTACGCTACTCCTTGGAGTGGACCTTCGTGCCCTTCGTGGCCCTTCGTGGTCTTCGTGTGAACCTCCGAATCGCTCTCGTTCGGGTTGAAATCTAACTCAACAAACACCGCAGGAGTTCCCGCCCAAGGTGTTCAGGGACACCCCAACCCTAGAGCCATCAGGATTGCCCCAACCCAAAAAAAGGGCCGACCCGTGATGGGTCGGCCCTTTTGATCACCCCGGTGGGGGCGATGCTAGGAGTGGGTCCTAGTTGTCGGAGTTCTCGAGCTTCTCCGCTTCCTCGCGCACATCGGTGATGTGGGCGCGGATGAGGATCATGAGGCTCTCGCGCTCGTCGTTGTAGCCTTCGCTCTTGAAGAGGAAGCCCAGGATCGGCACGCGGGCAATCCACGGGACCTCGGCGCGACGCTCAACGTTGCGGATAGAGGACAGGCCACCCAGGAGGACGGAGCCGCCATCGGGAAGGTGGGCCGAAGTGTTGATGCTCTGCACTTCCAACTCGGGCAACTGGAACTCGACGGGCGAGGTGTTACCACCAAGGGTGGTGGAGAAGGTGCGCAGGTTGACGACTTTTGCGATCGTGGGCTGCACTTCCAACTTCAGGTACTTGCGGTCGTGTTGGATCGTGGGGCGCACGTCCAAAGCGATGCCTTCGTGGAGAACGTTGATCTCCGGGTCGGCGACGGCCTGGAACTGGGCGACTTCAACGCTGAAGTCCTGGATGAATGCACGCTGGTTGACCACGGCCACGTAGGCGCGGGACGTGTTGTGCACACTCAGGATTTGGTTGTTGATGATCTCGTAGCGGTTCGACTTCTCGACGGCGCGCAGGATCGTGGAGACCTCGGCGTCGTTGAAGAAGTTCCACTGGAAGGTCATGCCGCCGATGGTGGAGAGGCTCTCGCCCAGGGCGGTGTTGAAGAAGTTGCCGGTACGGGCGGCGAAGTTGCCGTCCTGGCCATCGTCGTAGAAGAAGCCAGCGCTGGGAGCACCAGCGGCGTCCTGACCGGTGGAACCGGTGCCGCCGTTGTCCAAACCACGGGAGGCCTGGTCTTCGAGACCGTTGGTCAAGTCCTCAAGGGAGCGGCCGTCCAGTCCACGGAAGTCGTTGCCGATCTCCTGGATGAAACTGTCGCCCACGGTCATGAACTTGGACTCGATGGTAACGAGGGTGGAGTTCAGGCGGCGCAGGTCCTCAAGGAATGCGCGGATGGCCTGCTGAACCTCAAGGGTGTGGGTGACCACGATGAAGCCTTCGCCACTTTCGATGCTAACACCGTCGTCGCTCCAGGTTTCGGGGGACACGTTCTCTTGGATCAGGGTCGAAAGGTTTTCGATTTCGATCACGCGACGGGCTTCCAGGGTTCCACCGAAGGGACCGCCACCGTCTTCGTCGGCGTCAAGCTCGTCGTAGAGGCGGATCTTGTCGATGCGGGGTCCGGTGAAGTCGGTGAGGCCGACGACCAGGTCCTGAACGTCGTGGTTGAGAACTTCCAGCTTGCCGCGAGCTTTCTCGCGGGTGGTGACCATCACGGCTTCGTGGCGGATGGTCCAGGTGACTTCCTCGCCGGCTTCGGTGGTGATGAAGTCCAGGGCCTGACGCACGGTGATGCGGTTGGGGAAGTCCAGGGTGAAGGTCACACCGGCGCTGGCGACGGCGTCTTCAGCGGCGGGGTCCACAACCATGGGCAGGTCGGAGAAGGAGCGCAGGATGTCGACCAGGTGGCCGAGGCTGTCCTCGTCTTCGATGCCGGGTAGGGTCACGTAGGTGGCGGACATGCGCTCGCGCAGTTCACGCTCGGCGGGATCCACGGCGCGGGTCAGGTCCTGACCGCGGCGGCCCTTGCGCATTTCGGTGACGCTACGCCAATCGTCCACGTCGGGCATGGTGACGATGTCGGTGTAGGGGATTTCGAGGCCGCGCAGGTACTGCTTCCAGCGGGCAAACTCGTCGCGGCGCTCTTCGATGTAGCGGCGGTTGAGTTGCTTGCGACCGGCCTGGAAGGCGGCGGAGCGAATCTCGAGGGCCTTCTCGTTGCGCGGGGCGCGGCGCAGGGCCAGGTCCGCGTAGTTGATGGCGCTTTCGTAGTTGCGCGCGTCGAAGGCCTCGATGGCGTTCACGATCATCGTGTTGACGCGGGCCGTGCGACGTTGGGACTCGCCCATCTCTTCGGCGCGCAGGCGCTCGAAGGCGTCCTGTTCGGACTGCAGGCGGAGGCGCTCGGAAGCGGCACCGCGCTCGTCCTTGGCGCGCTGGAGGAGTTCGGTGGCGCGGCTGTCCAGGCCATCCCAATCAAGAGCGTAGGGGGCCACGCGGATCGAGGAGACCGCCAGGGTCAGCTCGGCTACGGCGCGGTCGTAGTCCTTACGGCTCAAGGCCAGTTGACCCTTGTTGTAAAAGTCGCGAGCCTGGCCCTTGAGCTGCTGAACTTTCAGCTCGTGCTGCACTTTCATGGAATCACCCATGCTCAAGTGCTGGCTGGGAACGTGTCCCAGGAGGGCTTGGATCTCAGCGTTGAGCTGTTGAGCTTCCAGGTTGGTTTCATCCAGGGCCAGGGCGGCCTCCAGATCCGAAAGGGCCAGCTCGGGCTGACCATTTTGGAAATGGGTCTGCGCGTTGAACACGTGCGTCTGGACCATCATCCGGGTGGCCTGCTGGCGCAGGGTGAGCTGCTCGGCGACCCGGTCGATAGCGTCCTGCCCCTGGGGGAGAGGCATACTGGCTTCGACCACGGGGCCAGCGGCAAGGTCCTTAAGGACCTCAGACTGGGTGGCCTGGGCTTCGGATCCGCTTTCGGCTGCGGTCGTCTCCCCGGAGGGCGACGCGCAAGCGTAAAGCAGGGACGTAGTGAGTGCGATTCCGACGATCCTCATGCGGGTTCTTCTTTTCGAAGTGAAATTCGAATTAGCGCTAGGGGGGAAGCAAAGCACCCTCCTATCCAATGGGATGGGGGGATAGGGTGCAGCCTGGAAGGGTGGGGGGATGGATTGGAGCTGGAAGGCTCCGGGGGTGCCCGAAGGCGATCAGAAGATAACCGAGTCTGCCCGGATGCGCAAAAGGCTTGGTTTGAAAACAAACCCCTTTGTCACAGGCACTTAGGTGCCGAGCAGGTCCGCGGGACCTTCCGAACAAGGCGGGGGAGCTGGTGCAGCCCCCGCCCCGTGTAAAGCATTGGTTCAGCCGGATCTACTTCATGTGGTCCGCGAAGGCTCCGCCGAACGTGATGTCGGTGAAGTTCGAGGCCACAGCCGCGTCCAGCAGGGGGATGATGTCGCCCATGATGCAACCAGCGTAGGGCTGGAGCACGGCGGGGGCATCGTCTTCGCCACGGGCCTTCTTGATCTTCGTGAGGCGCTTCTGCACCTCTGCCAAGTCCGTGAATTTCTGGGTGCCGATGGTGTAGCTGAGCTTGCGGCCCATGAACACGTAACGGGATTTACCGGTGGGATCGTCGTAGGGGACGATCGGGTCCGTGGGCTTGCCACGGGGCTTGACCTTGTCGCCAGCCACGATCACGTGGATGTCGACCTGGACCTTTTCGACGGG
>JARGOW010000482.1:0-843 GCA_029212955.1 Planctomycetota bacterium
GACCTCGGACCGTGGACTTTGCGGTGCTTACAACTCGAACCTGTTGAAGGTCCTCGAGAAGTGGCGCAAGGGTCACGAGATGCCCGTCGACTACATGGTCATCGGCAAGAAAGGCTTCGGCTACATGGACCGCCGCGATTTCGAAATCAAGCGCTTCATCACGGAACCCAACCTGGAAAACACGGACTACCGCGCCGCGGCCATCACGGCCCGCAGCCTGGTGCGTGAATTCCTTTCCGGCGAGTACAAGGATGTGGTCTTGGTCTTTACGGCCTTCGAGACCCTCTCCCGGTACGTGCCCCAGGTGGTCTCCCTGCTGCCGGTGTCCCCGGACGAACTGGTGGGGGAAAGCACAGGAAACTCTGCGGAGACGATCCTGGAGCCCGACGCACCCCAAATCTTCGAATCCCTCATGCCGCGCTACCTGGAAACCCGGGTGTACAACGCGCTGCTTGAGTCCCTGACCTCCGAGTATGCGAGCCGACGATTCGCCATGACGAATGCCACGGAAGCGGCGTCCGACATGCAGACCGAACTGCGCGGCAAGTACAACAAGATGCGTCAGGAAAAAATCACCATGGAACTGCTCGACCTGGTCGGAGGTGTGGAAGCCGTCAAGTAGGCCCAGGCCGAAACGCAATCCACATCCAAGTTCTACCCCTCCCAAACACCCCCTTTCCCTAGCCCAACCGACCCCATGTCCACTTCCGTTGGAACCGTCGCCCAGATCTTCGGCCCCGTTGTGGACGTGCGCTTCGCGCCCGGCCAGTTGCCGTCGATCTACAACGCGTTGACGATCAAAGATCCGGCGCGCGACATCGCCCTGACCCTCGAGGTGACCCA
>JARGOW010000482.1:853-3600 GCA_029212955.1 Planctomycetota bacterium
CGACGTTCGTTTTGAGCACGGCAAGTTGCCCGCTATCTTCAACGCAGTCACCTTGCAGGACAAAAGCCTCGACGGCGATATCGTTCTCGAGGTTGCCCAGCACCTTGGTAACGATGTGGTTCGCTGCATCGCAATGGCCTCCACCGACGGCTGCCGCCGAGGTATGGATGCTGCTGACACCGGCGCCCCGATTTCCGTCCCCGTGGGCGAAATCACCAAGGGCCGAATCTTCAACCTGCTCGGCGATCCGCTGGACGTGAAGACCAAGGGTGATCTGCCCAAGGACACCGTCCGCTGGCCCATCCACCGTCCCGCTCCCGCCTTTGACCAGCAGGAGGCCGTTTCCCAGGTCTTCGAGACCGGTATCAAGGTGGTCGACCTGCTCTGTCCCTTCGCAATGGGCGGCAAGATCGGCCTGTTCGGCGGTGCTGGCGTGGGCAAGACCGTTCTGATTCAGGAACTCATCCGAATCACCGCGGTCGAGAAGGGTGGTTTCTCCGTGTTCGCTGGTGTGGGTGAGCGTACCCGCGAAGGAAACGACCTTTGGCTCGAAATGTCCGAGTCCATGTACAAGACCGACGACGGTGGCGAAGCCGCTGTGATCGACAACGCCGTGCTTGTCTTCGGGCAGATGAACGAGCCCCCCGGCTCCCGTCTGCGTGTGGCCCTGACCGGTCTGACCATGGCCGAGTACTTCCGCGAGGAAAAAGGCCAGGACGTGCTGCTCTTCGTGGACAACATTTTCCGCTTCGTGCAGGCCGGTTCCGAGGTTTCCGCACTGCTGGGCCGTATGCCCTCCGCAGTGGGTTACCAGCCCACCATGGCCAGCGAGATGGGTGCACTCCAAGAGCGCATTACCTCGACCAAGGACGGCTCCGTGACCTCCATGCAGGCCGTGTACGTGCCCGCGGACGACATCACCGACCCCGCTCCTGTGGCTACCTTCGCCCACCTGGACTCCACGATTATTCTGGACCGCGCCATCTCCGAGCTGGGTATCTACCCGGCTGTGGACCCGCTCAAGTCCACCTCGCGAATGCTCGACCCCCACGTGGTCGGCGACGAGCACTACGCCGTGGCCCGTGAAGTCCAGGAGACCCTGCAGCGCTACGCTGACCTCAAGGACATCATCGCCATCCTCGGCATCGAAGAGCTTTCCGAGGAAGACCGCGCCGTCGTGCACCGTGCACGCCGTCTGCAGAAGTTCCTGGCCCAGCCGTTCTTCGTGGCCGAGCAGTTCACCGGCATGCCCGGCGTGTTCGTCTCCCGTGAGGACACCGTGCGCTCGTTCAAGGAAATCCTGAGCGGCCAGCACGACGCCCTTCCCGAGGACGCCTTCTACATGATCTCCAACATCGAAGCCGCTGTTGAGAAGTCCAAGAGCATGTAGCTGGATGGGTGCTAGCCCGCAACGCTAGCGCCCACCCAACCCCTCCGGGGTCCGCCCTTGCGGGCCTCGGATCACGATCAAAATCCTTCACCGAACCAAGCCATGGCCGACTCCCTGACCCTGCGCATCATCACCCCCGAAAAGGTGCTGATGGAAGCCCAAGCCCAGTCCGTGCAGTTCCCTGCCCAGGATGGCCTGACGGGGGTTCTGAAAGGCCACGCGCCCCTGGTGGCCGCGCTCGACGCGGGCGTGCTCTCCTGGAAGAGCAGCGCCGGCGACAACGAGATGTTCGTTGCCGGTGGATTCTGCGAAGTGCGTGACAACGTGATTCGCGTGGTGACCGAAGCGGGTGAACCCATCGCAGACATCGACGTGGAGCGCGCCGAAAAGTCCGCCGAACGGGCCCGTGAACGCCTGGCCGGCAAGGACGTGGACTTCGATCCCGCCGAGTTCGATCTGATTCGCGCACAGGCAGCCCTGCGCCGGTCCCTCATGCGTCAAGCGGCGGGTCGCCGCACCCGGCGCTAGCCATGGGTGGTTCCACCGAGAGCGGCAAGCCCGCCTGGCAACGCACCCACAACGTCGGTCTCCTGCGCGAGACCGATGTGGACCAAAAAATCGTCCTCAACGGTTGGGTCGCCAAGCGACGCAACATGGGTGGAATCTACTTCCTCGACCTGCGCGACCGATTCGGTTTGGCCCAGATCGTTCTGACCGGCTCCGAGGAGCGCATCGGTTGGTCCATGGACGAGGGTGAAATCCTCGGCCCCGAGGACGTGCTGAGCGTGGTGGGCACCGTGCGCCTGCGCGAGCAGCCCAACGCGGAAATGCCCACGGGGCAAATTGAGGTCATCGCCGAGAGCGTGGAAGTGCTTTCGCGCAGCCGCCTGGCACCGTTCGAGATCGAACGCGACAGTGACGCCAACGTGGAATTGCGTTTGCGCTATCGTTACTTGGACCTGCGCCGACCGGACATGCAGGAGAAGATGATCTTCCGTTCGAAATTCGTGGGGGCCATGCGCAACGCATTCCTCCAGCGCGACTTCCTGGAGATCGAAACGCCCATGTTGAACCGCGCCACCCCCGAGGGTGCGCGCGATTACCTGGTGCCCAGCCGCGTGCACGCTGGCAAATTCTACGCCTTGCCCCAATCGCCCCAGATCTTCAAACAGATCCTGATGGTGTCGGGCATGGACCGTTACTTCCAAGTGGCGCGCTGCTTCCGGGACGAGGACCTGCGCGCGGACCGCCAGCCCGAATTCACCCAGCTCGACATGGAGATGTCCTTCGTCGAGGAAGAGGATGTGTACGCGGCTTGGGAAGGCATCATCGGCGACACCTTCCGCACCGCCATGGA
>JARGOW010000483.1 GCA_029212955.1 Planctomycetota bacterium
TGCGCGGGGCTCTTTGCGTTAAGTACCTAGTCCGAGAGGCCGCCCTTGCCCCGATTGCGCTTGATCTGACTGCGTTGCTTCTTGCCTTCGAGTCGACGGCGCTGGGAGCCCCGGGTGGGCTTGGTGGGCTTGCGCTTGCGTTGAACCTTGAGCCCATCGATCAGGATATTGGCCATGCGCGCGCGGGCTGCCTCCATATTGCGTCCTCGCTCGCGATGTTCGGAGGAGCTGATGATGAGGAAGCCATCGTTGGTCAATCGGGAGCTCAGGCGCTCCACGAGGAGTTCTTTCTGGGCATCGGAGAGCACCGCGCTGGTCGGGATGCAGAACCGGATCTCCACCTTGGTTTCGACCTTGTTGACGTTCTGCCCTCCGGGCCCTCCGCTCCTGGAAAAGCGCAGTTCGAGCTCATCTGACGGCAACACCAGTTTGCCGTGAATCGGGAGGGGATCCATGGCTGTATACTAGTGGGGGGAGGGCAATCTGGGTCCGGGGCCGTAGATCAGGCCTCCCAGAAACTCCGCGACCCCCGAGAACGCGAGGTTCCCAGGGGTCGGGTGTATGGTGGCCGGAACCAGACTTGAACTGGTGACCCCTTGATTTTCAATCAAGTGCTCTACCAACTGAGCTACCCGGCCAGGGTTTTATGGGATCGGGTCAAGCCCGCTCCCCACTCAATGCCAATTGGCATTTTCGTGGCCGGGATTGTCCGTATGGAAGGGGTGGTCGTCAACTATTGGTGCGAGATTCCTAGTCCGAAGTCGGGTGCTTTTTCAGAAAGCAGCTCCGAAGTGGCTATTCGGTCGGCCGCGAGCTGGGTTTTGAGGGCATCTAGCCCCTCAAACTGCTTCTCTTCGCGCAGTCTCTCGACAAACTCGAACTCTACCTGGGATCCGTAGAGATCCTCGGAAAGGCCGATCAGGTGAACTTCGACCATGCCGCTACTTTGGGGCACCTGGGATTGAACCGTGGGGCGGTAACCAATGTTGGCCATGGCCGGGAAGCGGCGGCGATCCGGATCCCCGATGAGCCGGGCAAAGCCCGCGTACACGCCACCCGGTGGGTGTAATTCGTGCTCCAGGTTCAGATTGGCTGTAGGGAAGCCCAGGGTGCGTCCCAGGGCGTTGCCGTGGACGACTTGGCCCAGGACGCTCACCCTCCGGCCCAGCATGTTACTGGCTCCCACCAGGTCGCCCAGTTCGACGGCTTCCCGAATGGCTGTGCTGGATGCGGCGCGGTCGCGGGCCAGAACCCGATCGATGACCTGGACTTTTTGGCCCTGGGCCTGGAGGAAAGCAGCGGAGCCTTCCTGGCCCCGACCGAATTTGCTGTCGAAGCCCAATAGGAATGCCCTGGCGTCGAGGCCGTCGAGCAGAATGTCCTGGAGGAAAGTCAGGGCGGACATGTTGCGCAACTCCTCGGTGAATTCGAGCACCAAAGTGTGCTCGATTCCGGCCCGCTCAAACAGGGCCAGCCGGTGCGCGATGGTGGTCAGGGTTTTCGGCGCCCTACCCAGCAGCACTTGCTTGGGATGGCCGGCGAAGGTCACAACGGAGGATGTGAGCCCCTCGGCCTTGGCCAGGGCCACGTTCGCCTCGAGAATCGCCTGATGTCCCACATGCACTCCATCGAACACGCCGATGCTGACGATGGAACCACCGTTGGTGGATGGTACGCCACCGGCAGGAAGCTGCTCGAGGCCGAAACTTCGAATCACGGTTTGGACCTGGGTTAGGCGCGCTCGGCACGGTACCGATCTACCATTTCTTGCAGATCGGCCTTGTTGCGATGCTTGTCGGCCTGGGAGAGGCGGTCGACGAGGAGGATTCCTTCCAAGTGATCGTATTCGTGTTGAATGACTCGACTGCGGAAGCCGTCGAACTCTTCTTTGATCGGGTTGCCCTTGACGTCAAAGGCTTCGACGGTACAGCGCTCGGGGCGTTCGATTTCGCCGTAGATTCCGGGGAACGAAAGGCAGCCCTCTTCGTGCAGGGTCTTTTTGCCCCCGCGAGCCACGATTCGCGCGTTGATCAGGGTCAGATTGTGCTCGGGCGCTTCGGGGTCGCCCTTTTCGTTCAGGACCAGAATGCGCTGGTTCAAGCCGACCTGGGGCGCGGCCAGCCCGACTCCGCGGCTTTCGAACATCAGCGCATACATGGCATCCACCGTGGCCTGCAGGGCTTCATCGAAGGCCTCCACCGGCTTGGCCGGTTTGCGAAGGATGGGGGCGGGGTACAGGGAGATTTGGAATTCGAGAGCTTCTGACATGGCGATGGCCGGTTTGACGGGTTCTGGGGCCGCATATAGTATGGCAAGGCTCCTCCTTCAGGCCCCACTCGATATCCAATTTGGACTTTCAAAAACACATTCAAAAAGCTGAGGAGGCCCTGCGCCGCCGCAACTACGATTTCGCCATCGAACTGTACCGCCAACTCATCGAGCTGGATCCCAATTTGGGGGATGCGAGGGGCGGACTTCGGCGGGCGCTGCTCGACAAGCAGGTGGCAGGGAAAAAGAAGTCTGGCATGTTCGGGAAGCTGAAGGGTGCTGGTCCCTTGGCCGCCGCCAAGGGATTCATGAAGGCGAGTAAGTTCGACGCAGCCGCCAAAGCCCTTGAAACGTATCTGGGCGCCAATCCGGACAGCGAGGAGGGCACCATGCTCCTAGGCCAAAGCCTGGAAGCGGCGGGCCACAATGACTCCGCCCTGGCCGTATACGAATTCCTGGCCGAGTTGGCCCCAGCCCGTGGGGACGGCTGGCGACAGGCCGGAATCCTGCGATTGCGCAATGGGGATACGGCCGAGGCCATGCGCTGTCTGGAGAAGGCGCTGGAGGCGGATCCGCGCGACCGGGAAGCCCAGAAGGCACGCAAGGACCTGGCGGCCGAAGTGGCCTTGGAAGGCGGGGGGCTCGACAACGTAGGACACAGCCGGGAGAAAATGGTGGATGCCGGGGCTTATCAAGCCCAGGAACGCCGCCGGCGCATGCATCGAAGTGAGAGCGAGCTGCAGGGGGACCTGGAGCGTCTGGAGACGGCGTACGCCGAGGATCCCAAGAATCCCGACCTCATGGTGGAAATGGGCAGCACGCTGGAGGAGCTCAAGGATCTGGACGGGGCTCTGGCCATGTACAGGCGCGCTCTCTCCTATAAGAAGGAGTCCGTGGAGATCGCCTCCAAGGTCGAGACTCTGGGCATCAAGAGCAAGAAAAAGGCCCTGGCCAAGGCCGGCAAGAGTGGCGACCAGGCCCTGGCAGACCGCCTGGAGGGCGAATTGGCGGTCCTGGAGCTCAGGAGGCTAGAGGGCGAACTGGAGCGCAATCCGGGGGCCCAGGCGACCCGTCTAGAGCTCGGAAGGCTGCTTTTTGCCCGTGGGGACCTGGACGGAGCCCTCGCGCACCTGCAAAAGGTGGCCCCAGACCCCAGATTGGGGTCCCAGGCGCGCTTTTTCCTGGCCCGGTGCTTCCACAAGAAGGGGCTCTTGGACCTGGCGCAGAAGGCCTTCGAAGCCGCACTTCCCGAATCTTTGGGCAGGGATGGGCAGGAGATGGATGGACGTTCCTGTGAAATCCTGTACCATCTCGGCCTGATCGCC
>JARGOW010000484.1:0-1710 GCA_029212955.1 Planctomycetota bacterium
CAGAACGCCCCATCCCCAATCGGGAACAAACCCGTTGGACCAATCCGGGCGCGGCCGGGGCGGCGAGGCGCTGGAGCCGGCCCTCCAGTTGTTGGATTTTGGACTGAAGAATCTGGTTGTCATGCTGGAGGGTTCCGACCAACACCAGGGCTCGACGGGCCTTGGCCTCCCTGCGCTGAACCTGCTCCTCCATGCGATCCACATAGCGGCGTGTTCCACGTTCCACCAGTCGTGCCATGTCCAATTCCCGGTCCGAGCCGACCTGGGCCTCCTGCACGGAGTTCAATTCCCGGGAGAGCCGTGCCACCTGGCTCTGGTAGGCCCGCTCTAGACGGCCGGGCCCCACGGCCCTGAGGGGCTGGGAAGCCCGGTCCGAGCCTCCGCTCAGTTTGGGCATCGAGGGCAGGCGTTTTCCGGGAACATGGGGAGGATGCAGTGTGATCATGGTCGATTCCTGTGGTTTGGGAACGGAACCTGGCCAAACCAGCCTCCGCTTCTATCCATTCCATCGGCCCGAGTGGCCAACTCTTGCCCCAGGGCTGCTCCACCGGGGCTCAAAAACTCGGGTGACGCCCTCCAGACGTGGGAACCCCCCTCCCAAAGCGCTAGGATGCCCACCTGGAATCTTTCCCATGAGCCCTGAATCCGATCCCTCCCCTCCCGAACCGCAAAAGGGGGCCCCTGCCCCCCCCAAGAAGAGCTTCGGAAATATGGGTCCCGACCATTGGACCAAGAGCCGTGGCGATCGGAACGACGAGGCCTTCGAATACTATCGGGAGCGCGGTCATGCACCTGGGGTGGCGGAGGGCGGTGGCCCCCGGAACTTCTACTGCATGGATTGCGACGGGGTCATCCCAAGCGACCCCCCCGCCGAGCATTGCCCCCACTGTGGCGTGGCCATTCGGGGCGAGGTTCGGCGTTACTTCAACTGGGTGGAAATCGACACCCCTCCCACCAGCGATTGGTTGGCCCTGCGGCCCTACTTCCTGGGAGCCCTTCTCATATTCCTCCTCCTGGGCTGGCTTGTTTGGTGGTTGATTTGAATCCGCAACCCGGCCCGGAATCCCGCTTCGACCGCCAGGTCCGCTACGCGCCCCTTGGCGGTTCCGGCCAAGCCAAGCTGGCCGAATCTTCCGTCTTCGTGCTGGGTGCCGGAGCGTTGGGCGGCGTGCTGGCCCAATGCCTTGTGCGTAGCGGTGTCGGCCGACTCGTCATCGTGGATCGCGACTCCGTGGAGTGGTCGAATCTCCCTCGCCAAATTCTGTTCGAGGATCGCCATGCCCGGGAGGATTCGCTCAAAGCTCTGGCCGCGAAGGAATCCCTCGAACGAATGGGAGGCCCCACGGTGATCGAAGCCCACGCGGCCCATGTGGATGCTGACAATTTGGAGGAGCTCAGTCGTGGTTGTCACCTGTTCATGGACGGGAGCGACAACATGGAAACTCGATACCTGCTCAATGATCTAGCCGTTCAGCAGGGAATACCCTGGGTCTATGCGGGCGTGGTCGGTGGTGGAGGCTTGGTACTACCGGTGAAACCGGGGAGTGGCCCCTGCCTGCGCTGCCTATTCCCGGAACCGCCCCCCTCCGCCACACTGGAAACCTGCGACACGGCTGGTGTGCTGATGCCGGCAGTGGGAGCGATCGCATCCCTGGCAGCCGGCGTGGGTTTGCGATTGCTCGTAGATCCCGAGTCCCTCACTCCCCGACT
>JARGOW010000484.1:1720-3578 GCA_029212955.1 Planctomycetota bacterium
GGGGAGAGCCGCTCCTTGGCCATTCCGCGCAATTCGGATTGCCCCGCCTGCGGTCGGGGAGAATTTCCTTTCCTTGAAGCGCCCATCACCGAGCGCACGCTGACCATGTGCGGAAGGGATACCGTTCAAGTTCGAGGCCGAGGATCCCGTATCGACATGGACCAGATGGCTTCGCGGCTGGGTCAGGTTGGGTCCAACGTATTGGTGCTGGGCCCCATGCTCCGCGCGGTTTTGGATGGATATCGCATCACCCTGTTTCAGGATGGACGAGCCCTGATCGAAGGCACCCAAGACAAGGGCAAGGCCCTCGCGCTGTATGACCGCTACCTGGCCTGAGACGGGACCGCCGCGATTGGTGATCCTGGCGGCCGGGGCCTCATCCCGGCTGGGTTATCCCAAAGCCCTTGCCGCCTTGCCGAGGGGAACCCCATTGGAACGCTTGATACGGGAATGGCCCCTGAAGGGTATCCGCCCCACGGTGGTCACCGGGGCCCATCACCGCGAGATCTCGGAAGCGCTCCACTCCATCGATTCCCCAGCACGCGCCGTCCGAAACACGGGATGGGAACGGGGTCGAACGGGTAGCTTGAAGGCCGCGGTTGAGCTCCACCCGGACCAGGATCTGATGGTCGCGCCCGTGGACTGCCCACGTGTTCCGGGGGCCGTCTTTGCTGCCCTTCTCCGCGAGTGGTCCTTGGCGGGCTCTCCGGCCCAGGGCTGGTGCGCCCCGTTCGTGCGTCGGACTCAGACCCGGAAAGATCTTTACGGTCATCCCATTTTGATAGGCCGGGGCCTGTTGCGTGGGGTGCTCGATATGGATCCGGATGACCCCCTTCGCAGCCTCAGGATGGGGGCTGAGCCCCTGTGGGGGGTACAGGTGTCCCACGCTGAGATCCTGGAGGACCTGGATACGCCCGCGGACTTGGAGCAGCTCAGGAAAGAGGATCTGAGGTCGCCTTAAGAAGCGGCTAGGAGGGGGTCGAAAAGGACCCGAGCCCCTAGCGCAGGGGCCGTGCTGTACCTGCCGCCCCCACACCCCCATCCATTTCCCCCCCTACACTCCATGAGCTTTCAAGGTGACGTCCGAGGCATTGGACTTGCAGAACTTCTGCAAGGACTGGCCCGTGGACGCAAAGAAGGTCTGCTCTCATTGGGTGGATCCGATCGCTCCAGCTGCCTCATCGGCCTGCTGGACGGCCGACTGATCCTGCTTCCCGACGAAGACGAGGATGAAACGTCCCTTGCCAATCGCATTCGCATCGCGAACTCCCACGGATTGGAGGATGCTGTCGAAGAAAAGGAATTGGAGACCCTGGGCCATGCAGACCGCTTGGAGCACCTGTATTGCCTTCTCGATGGCGGTGAAGTCCACTTCCGCTTCGATCCGGGCGAGTTGGAACGACTCGAAGCGGACATCTGTCCAAACTCCGGAACTCAGCTCGAATTCATTCTGCTTGAGTACGCCCGCATCTGTGACGAACTCGAAGGCTTCCCGAGCCTTTCCTTCCTGGCTCCCAACGCGGTTCCCCAATGGGTGAACCCCGCCCTGGCAGAAAGTGTCAGCGAGCGCGTCCGCGGCAACATCGATGGCCGCTCTACCATTGGCGAGATTGGCGACCGCCTCGGCTGGCCCATTCGCCAAACCCGTTTGACCCTGGCTGGATTGTTCCAAGCCGGCGCCTTGCGCCTCTCCACCGATCAAGAACTCCTGGCACTCACCCTGCAGGAGATGGAGATGCGTCAATTCTCCCGGGCCTGCCAAAGGCTTCGCGCGTGGATTGAACTGTGCCCTCCCGGCCCGCTCCACCCCGATGTGGCCGCCGTATTGACGGAGGAATGGATCTCCGGTCGCTTGCCC
>JARGOW010000485.1 GCA_029212955.1 Planctomycetota bacterium
AGCCAGCCGTTTTCAAGTACGAGCCACCCAGTGCATTCGTACGCCGATACCTGGCGGATGCCGCCTCTCCAACCGCCCTGGTAGGATCCATTCAAGCATCCGTGTCGGGGGTCAGCCCCGCGGTCATGTCGAATCGGGTCCAACTCGTTCGCCGGTCGAACGTGGACGCCGAATTAGAAAGAGTGAGGGTGCCGATTCTCTACCTTCAGGCCAGCCGAGATCGTATCGTCGGAGACAGGGGTTGGAACCAAATACAAGCCGTGCAACCCACTGCGCTCCATGTGGAGTTGGAAGGTCCGCATCTCTTATTGCAATGCGCTCCCCAGGAAGCGTCCGCAGCCATTCTGGACTTTGTCATTCGCAACGAACCCCCGCGCTGAATCCCATGGACACTCCCACAATTACAACGGATCGCCTCTTGCTGAATAGGCTTGGGCAGGCCGATGCTCCCGCGTTGTTTGCCTACCGATCTTTACCGGACGTGGCACGTTTTCAATCGTTCGAACCAAACTCAATGGAAGATGCCGAGGCGTTCATTCGCAGTTGTGCGGGGGTTGAGTTCGGGGCCGCGGAGTCATGGGCGCAACTGGCCGTGCGCTCGAAAGAAACGGACGAGTTGCTAGGTGATGTGGGCATCCATTTCTTAGAAGAGGGCACGCAGCAGGTCGAGATAGGATTCACAATCGCGCCGAAATTCCAAGGCCGCGGATTGGGTTCGGAAGCGGTGTGTGGGTTGATCGATTGCTTGTTCGGCATCCTGACGAAGCATCGGGTCACCGCCTCCGTAGATCCGCGGAATGCCGCGTCCATGGCCCTTCTCAAGTCCGTGGGCCTTCGCCAGGAAGCTCACTTTCACGAGAGCTTGTGTTTCAAAGGCGAGTGGGTGGACGATGTCGTATGGGCAATGCTGCGGAAGGAGTGGTTGGGTCTGGAACGGCGAGATACTTGATAGATGTGGGTGTTTTGAGGTGTTAGATGGATGGGGGTGAGCGCAATTCGTTTGCTGGCGTTATTCTTGAGTGCACACCACTGCCCTAGAAAAATCGTCGAATGGCCTATTGCTTCGTCGGGATGTTGGGGCTCACCCCGATGGGATTGCCATGAAAATTCATACGCCAACGCTGACCGAGTTTGTGATTCTGCCCGAAGTGATGTTGGCGATGGTGTATGTGATTCTATTGCGGGTTTGGAGTGTTTGGGCGTTTACGACGCACCACATTCCTGGGACCAATCCAGGGGATCCCACGTTGGTGTCAAATGGGCAATTGGCCGCGGTTACGTTGGCGAATGTCCTTTTCCTTGCGCTGTTTGCGTTGGCCATTCCCCGGGTTCGGAAGGGTTCACCCAGTTTGCGGAAGGGGCACTACGCCAGCTTGATCGTCGGGGCCTTCGTCCTTGTGTTGTTGCAGGTAGCGGCTTTCCAAGGGCACGCACAATTCGGGGTTTATGGGTTTCCCTCGGCTGGAAACTAAACCGAACGGACTGCAGGCCCCGCAGTGGAGCCCCCCCCCCGGAATCGTGACTAAAACCGGACAGATTGGCTCTCTCAATGACAGGCTATTACGCAAGGGATGGGTTTCAGATGATCCGCTCAGTATTGAGCGAGGCCGATTGCATGCGGTTTGAGTCTGATCTTCAAAGGATACTTCAGGAGGTGGGGGAGGGAGGCATGCACGGCATTCGAAACCTCCTCCAATGCGCGCCTGCAATCAGGTGCCATGCATCAGGCGCACCCTTCTTGTCGATCGCAACCGAAGCGCTGGGCAAGAAACCGAGACCGGTTAAGGGTATCTATTTTGACAAAACCTCCGAGGCCAATTGGGGGGTGCCCTGGCATCAGGATTTGACGATTGCTTTGGCGGAACAGCACGCGGTGGTGGGGTTCACCAATTGGACCAACAAAGATGGAGCCTTGCACGTTCAGCCTCCCGTTTCGGTGTTGCAGGACCAGGTCACCCTGCGGATTCATTTGGACGATTGCGAGGAGGCGGACGGAGCTTTGAAAGTGATCCCTGGGAGCCATCGATGGGGTCGACTTGGACCCGATCGAATCCGGGAGCTGCGAGGTCAAGGGAACGAAGTGAGTTGCACGGCCCGCCGCGGTGACGTTCTGCTCATGTCGCCCCTGTTGCTACACGCATCGGGCAAAGCCATGGCGCCGAGCCGCCGCCGTATCGTACATGTGGAGTATTCGGCTGCGGTCCTGCCAACGCCCCTGGAGTGGTTCCTCTAGTGTCCAGCTGGTGGTTTCGGATTCGGGTTCGTATCCTGGGCAAAGCTTTCCCCCTGCCAACCTGGAGCTGAACTTGAAGATCGAATGCCATTGCGGACAGCTCCTTGTGGACCCATCCGACGACTTGTCGGGTAAGGCCCACTTGATCCCCGATCAGGATTGGCTCGCACTGATGGACGACCTGGACGAGAAAGTGGTCGATGGAGTACGCGAGGGACAATTGAACCCCGAGGGTGCCTACATGGCATTGCGCACATTGCTTTCGAAGGCTTCGCGCCCGGACTGGCAGTGCTCCGGCTTCGGTCGTTTGTACCTGGATGGTGCCGGCGGCAAAACCGTGTGTTTCCGCCCGGAGGGGGAGACTCCGGACCATGGCGCACTGTGCCGCCACTCCTGATGGTGATGACAGCAATGATGGAACAACGGCAACTGAAAGAGCACGAGATCCCCCTGGTCTGGACGATCGATCGGCGTGAGTTGATCGAGCGGATTTATTATCACGAGGGTGGGGCATTGATCCTCCGTGATGAGCGTTATGACATGGGCGGATGGCCGCCAGGTGAAGCGGAAAGCGCGACACCGAAACTCATGGATTGTTTTGCCCGAGGCGGGTGGTTCCATGGCGTGTTCGATGGGGGAGCCTTGGTTGCGGCAGCGGTTGTGGACTCTAAGTTTTTGGGTCGGGGCGGCCGGAAGTTGCAGTTGAGCTTTCTGCACGTGGGCCGCGATCAGCGCGGCCACGGCCTGGGCCGGGAGCTGTTTGACTTGGCCAAGGCGGAAGCCCGCAGGCGTGGCGCAAGTCACCTGTACGTATCCGCAACCCCTTCCGAAAGCACGGTTGGATTCTATGGGGCCCAAGGCTGTGTGCTTTGCTCGGAGGTGGACGCGGAACTTTTTGAGTTGGAGCCCCTGGACATCCACTTCGAGTACCCACTTTGAGTCTTGCCAGTGCCCCGGATTGCGCCTTGTGGGAAAGTACCGGTACGATCCGGCCGGTCACCGGGGGTTTTCCAGGTTCCCGCGTACTTTTGCGGAAGGCCGAATCGATTTACAACCGATGTTGTGGGTATCTGAACGCCCACAGCCAATCGGCGCGGTGGGCGCCAACAACCATGGAAGAAACCGACCAGGACATCGCCTCCGCCTACCTTGTGGGATTGATGATTGGAGTTAATACGCCCGACGACGTGATTTCGTGGGCGGATTCGGTGGTAGGGGAAGGCGAGTATCCGCCCGCATGGGTGATCCCGATCGCCTTGGCCCAGGAAAGCGATCGATTGTCCTTGCTGAAACTGTTGCACGTGTCGCCCGAGGCGGACAGTGAGACCATGCG
>JARGOW010000486.1 GCA_029212955.1 Planctomycetota bacterium
GCCCAGGTGATACACCCCGGGCCGAAGCTTGCCGAGTGGGATGCCCACCGGGAGCTCGGTGCCGTGGGGGAACCCGTTCCTGGATTGGCCCAAGAACTCGGCCGCCTGGGCCGGGTGGGGATTTTTGGCAGTGCCGTGGGTGCCGGACCTCCCGATGGCAGCATCCTGCGGCTGATCTATTCGGAAACGGTGGAGGGCGAGCACCTGGGCGTTCCGTTCCAGGGCACCGTCCTGTGGTGCGACGGGGCGGATGTGGGCGCACGCAATGTGCGCATGGGGGCGAGCGTGGCGGGGGCGGCCTTGCATGAGGGCTACTTTGTGGACCTCCAAGCAGTGCGTCAGTCCCAAGCTCGTTGGGTCATGCTGGCCGAACGGTTCCGGGCGGATGGTTCGAAGGAGAAGCTCCTAGGACTACAGGAAATCCTCACCGATCCTGGTTTGCCCGTTCATGCGCCCGAGCTGATCCCCATGCGAACGGGAGCTGCACCCAGCCCGGACCTGGACCAGGAGCCGGCAACCATGGACCCATGGGTGCTGACCCATGCGCTACTGGGTCAAGCCGATCGCAACCGCCTGGCGTGGATGGGGGAGAAAGCCCAGGGCCTAGGTTTGGCTGCCGGTAGCTTGCAACCGCCGAGTTTCGACGAGGCTGTGCTTCTCACCGCCGTGCACGAGGAGGGCCACCTGTGCGAGCGAACGCGCTACCTTCCCCTGAGCGAGCACTGGTATGCGGCTTTGGGGTTTCTTGCCTCCCAGGACTTCTCACCGGTGCGTATTCAAGAACGACTGGAATATCGAGCCCAGCTCGTGGCACTTTGCAAGGTGCCTGATCCGCGCCTGGCGCTGATCGAAATCCTCTCCTTAGCCGAAGGCAGCTCATCGGGCCTGCCCCACGGTCCCGCCTACGCGGACTTGCTCCAGGACCTGGTCGAAGAGTTGGGGGCAGGCCTGCGCGAACAGGCCCCATGGCTCAAGGGTCTGAAGATGGACCAAGAACACCGCCTGGTGTTCCAATTGCACCGCGTGCCCGTCGAGGCCCTACGCGCCACCGCATTGCGCGTGGCCGCCCGCGAGGGATTGATCGACGCGGACTACTTGGGCAAGTAGTCGCCCTTGAGGATCGACTGGGCGATGGCCTCGGCCAGGATGTTGGCGCCGTTGTCGGTGAGGTGCACGTCGCCCGTGAATACGCCTTCCCGGGAGAATTCCATCCAGAGTTTGCGGCCCTCTTCGACCTCGCTTGGGTCGGAGCTGCGCATGAGTTCCTTGGAGCGAACCTCTTTGGCTTGGGTCTCCGCGGATACCTTGGCGAAGGCTTGTTCGAGTACAGGGCGGGCTTCGCAGTAGCCGGCGCCCGTGTCCTGGGAGACCTTCAATTGGATGCGTCCCAGGCGGTCCGTGGAGTCCCACTGAAGCTGTCGAGAGGGGACCTTGATGTCGGCCCGGTCCATGGCTTGGCTGATGAGCATGGTTTTGGCGCCGTGGGACTTGGCCACGGCCACGATGCTGGTCAGGTTGTTCCGGTAGGAATCGAATCCCACGGGGCTGACAACTTCGTTGGCGTAGGGATCTTCGGCGAACGGGTCGTAGTTCACGATGGCGAAAGCGTCCAACACCTTGAACCGAGCCAGGTAACCCGTGAACTCCTTGCGCAGGGCGCAGTAGACCAGGCTCTTCTCCAGGAGTTGTTCGCCAGGGCTCGGCATGACCTCTGGCCAAATGGCGCGCCAGTGACTGTTGTCGCTCTTGACCTCTCCACCCGCGTTGTAGAGGGCACAGCGCATGTCGTTGATCGAGTGGTAAACGAGAACCAGGTCCGGTTCGAGTTTGACGCCGCGGAAGGACAGGTTGACCAAGCTCTCGAAGGTGCTGTATCCGAACACGCCGAAGTTGATGACCTCGATCTTTTTGCCCGTGGCCTCGGTCAGGTGGTGCTCCAAGCGTGCGGGCCAGGTGTCCGCATCCGTGTTGGGCGTGGTGCCATGGGTGGAGGATCCGCCCAGGCACAGGATGCGGTAGACACCCTCCGGTTTGGGAACGGCACGCAGTTCGCCCCGATAGCCCTCCGAGTTGTGTGTGGTCAAGCGGTGGGGTTGCCCATGGTCCTTGGTCATGTTGGGCTTGAGAGCGTAGCCCAGATACGAATGGCCAATGGAAGCGGCGGAGTCCTGCAAGTTGTAGATCGAAGGCCGCGTGGCCTCCTCCGAATACCCCGGGAAAAGGCCCATACGCAATACGATTTCCATTCCAGCAAACACGAGGAGACCGGTGATGGAGGTCAGCTTCACAATGCCCCAAAATCCCCTACGCGGTTTGGAGCTGGAGGGCGGCGTCATCGATTCGGAATCAGTCAGAGGGAAAAGGTAGCAAAGCGCGCGTCGACAGGAGGGCCAAAAAGGCCACGGCTCCCCCCTGTGGCACGCCGTGGCGCACCAAGCCGCACATTTGCGACCCGCCCACGACTATTCGAATCGAATCGTCACGTGGGTGGTGCGGTTTTCTTCGACCGTGATGGATTGGCGACAGGAACGACCGCTGGGCAAGGTGGCCACGAGTTCGAAATCTCCGACAGGAACCATATCGGAAGTTCTATGGGCATCCATATCCCATACTTGGTGGACGGTTGGCCTGGTGGGTCCGTTGAGGTGCCAGCAAACGGCAACCGGTGGGGAGTCCGGGCTTCTCAATTCAATCCGTACACCCGGCCCTTTGCGTTTTGGGCGGGTATTGGCGGCGTGTGCCATCCAGTCTTCGGCCGAAGGTGCGCCAACGAATTCGAAGGTGATGTGCCCGCCGGGTTTCAAAAACAAATCTTCGCTTACGTCCGAATCTTGCCTGACCTCGATTGTGGTTGATTGCCGCCCGAGCAGTGCCGGTACGACTGGGTCTTGGCCACATCCCCTGGTTCCGTATGTTCCTTTGGCTGCTATGCGATAGATTCCTTCCGGCAAAATGCCGTCGAGCTCCAAGTACCCGCGCCTGTTTCGGGGTTCGATCAGTTGGATGGCGTAGGGGACGCTCTCAAGCCACAGTCGGTGCTCGATACTTCCCTGTCCATTGGAAGGCCGGGGGAATCCATGCCGTACGGTGGCGGAGTAATGGCCTGTGGGGTTATGGAGGTTCGCTCGCAATGCGAGGGTTCCGGTTCCATCGCGGTCCCTGCCGTTGACAGGATGGAACTCGCAGGGGAAATCGAGCCCGAGAGCGCCGACTAGGTATTCGCCGTCCGGGTCGATTTTGAATCTCATGCGGCCCAAGCCATCAGGTTTGCCCCACAACAGGTTGCCCTCGGCCCACAGTTTTCCATCCACCCTGCGTGCCTTTGATACGACTACCCGCGTTTCCCGGGTCCAATCCATGTGTTTTGCAATGCGTGTCAAATTCCGTTGCATGATGGGGCCATCGAATGGCATGCCATTGGCTTGGAGCAGTTGCACGGATATGGAACTCCTTCCCACGCCTTGGGGTTCGAAGGCGGTGGGTGATTGCGCCTCATTGCAATGACTAGGAAGAACCGAACAACCCACCAGAAGAATCAACGCTAGAAGTGGACCGACAATTCCC
>JARGOW010000487.1 GCA_029212955.1 Planctomycetota bacterium
AGTGCGGGGCAGGTCAACGGTGACAACTGCATTTAGCATGTCGGGGTCGGTGTGGCGCACGATGCGGTACACAAAACGATCCATCGGGATGCAGCTAAAGATCACCGTATCCTCCCAGACACCCGTGGTGTATTCGATGGTTTGAGACAAGGTATATTGGGTGCCTGCGGAGGCGGTCGCTGCGGCAGTAGCCGAGGCCTTGAATTCGACGCCGCTGCTAACGAAGGGGATATCGGTCTTGATACCAACCGAAACCGATGCGGATGTGGTCAGTGAAGCCTCTGCCGCACTACCCGTGAACTCCGTATTGCCGAATGTGGTCGTGCAGGCGTCATAGTTCTGTGCAATTCCTGCGACCGAAGGAGGGGCTGCAAGCACCGCAATCACAATGGGTTCAGTGAAGACCAACTCATGGGCCACATCTTCGCGCACCATAGTGATTCCATCTTCGTCCGTGTCCATCGGAACGACAATCGGGTTGGAGGAGTGTTCGGGCGAAGCCCCCCAACCGGTGTCAATGGCTCCAAGGGCACCGAATACCACGTCTTGACT
This sequence comes from Planctomycetota bacterium, assembly GCA_029212955.1. Taxonomy (GTDB): domain Bacteria; phylum Planctomycetota; class UBA1135; order UBA1135; genus NORP259. The sequence goes on from JARGOW010000487.1 coordinate 553, forward strand.
TGGGTTGAGGTATTCACCGTAGACATCCACACCGGAGTTTGCCTCCTGACGGAAGATCAGGATTTGTTCTTTGCCGTTTACGAGTACGTCACCCTTGGCCATGGCGCTTGTGCCGCGAGTGAAGGCCGGTGTGTTCGGATTGACGAAGAACGCGGATTCCGGGAGTTGCACGACGTTGTTCATGTCATCGACTTTGTCCCGCCACACGGACCCGCCTTCCAGGTCCAACTCGAAAATGTGCTGGTTGACGACGATCTCATCCTTGTGGTCAGCGTCGATGTCGGCTGCGACAATGTGGGCAAACTCCACTTCGAATCCCCCGTTGTTGCAAGACTGCCAATCCGTGACCACGCCCCTCGATCCGAGCAGATAGTTTCCGTTGGCGAGGTCGTCGTATGCGGAAACGATGATCCGGGTCGGTGAACAATCATGATCCGAGAATTCGGTCAAGCCAGCAAATGCAAGCTCGTCCAAACCGTCTCCATCGATGTCCGCGAAAGTTGCACTTGCGACTTTCGCAGATTCACTGGAATGGGTGATAGAGCCCTCATACAGCGGCGCGTAGGCCTCGTTGCCGTCATCGTAGACGTAATACTGACAGGTGCTGTCCTCAAGATCATCCATCTCTTCATTTAGGATGACCACGGATTCGAGCCCTTGGTCCTGGTCATGGTTGCCCGTCGCAATGACGAGGGAGAAGTCGGAACCGAAAAGTTCGGGGCTGATGACGCGGGTGCTATCCGGCACTAGGACAAAGTCGAAACCATCGTACTTGTATACCTCGATGGTGGCTTCTATGTCGGTGGTGTATCCGACCATCAGCTCGTCAAACGTGTCGCCGTCAAAGTCTCCGGTGGCGAGGGCGACCGATGTGACGCCCATCACGCTATCCAACATGGTTGTGACTGAGGCGGGAGCACTTTGAATATTCGGGACTTCCAGGGTGTCCTCCCAGCTTTGGATTTTTAGGAAGCCATCCTCGTAGCGGAAGGAGGTGGTTTCGTGGCGTCCGTCAGCGTCCAGATCTGCCTTTGCGAAGGCTCGCTTGGATTGGTAGCCACTGAGTCCGCTGATTTGTTCGTTGACCCACGGTGTGGATTCACTGGCCAATCTGGAGAGGTCAGCCAGCGGGGTGGTACCGGCGTCATCGAGCCAGGCGATGTCGGGAGCGCTAGAGTTTTCATGGGGAATGCCAACCAAAAGCACTTCCGAAGGGCTTGCCGCTTCCCAGCGAGTGCCGAGGGGTGAGAAGTCCATTAGTTCCCTGCCATCCTCACCGATCCGGTTTGATTGCGAAGTATCGACTCCCAAGTTGGCCAATGACTGCCCGATCGAGCCGGGGTTTGCCCCACCAGCAGCGGAACTGGCTCCATTGCCAGAACAGGCAGCGAGAAGGGACGCGAAACACAGCGCTGAGCTGTACATGAGTGTGTTGTGGAGTTTCATGGGGATTCCTGGGAAGGGTGAACTTTTCCTACCCCAGGTTCCGAGCCGCCCTTTTTTCGCCCTGAGAAATCCAAAAATAGTCGGCGAGCGGGGCAGGAACGGCTTTGAGGGTCCTCAGGAAGGCTTTCAGGGGCCTAGCCGGACCCGATATGCGATGGAAGGCGTCCCGACTCAGTCCCTCAGATCAGCCGTTTCGTGATGGGGTGGTTCGCCCGATGAGAGCGGAGTGACTGCAAGGGACTTTGTATGGAAGGAAGTCGGGGCCGGGTGGCTTCGCCCACCCGGAAGGTGGGCGGTTGCGCACGAATCCGTCCCTGGGTGTCACCACGGGCGACTCAGCGACCACATTCGACGGGCGTGCTTTTTGCTTCCTATGACAGGTGATCCGGGCGGAACCCGTGATCCGCGATAGCTCGCCGAAACTGGTTCTCCACAAAGGGGGGCGGATGAAGCCTCTTACTTCTGCGGTGGGGAGAGAGGTCGTTGAGGTGAGCTCCCAACTTATTTTGCACCAAACCCTTAGGTCTTATGAATCAAACAAGAAATACTCTGCCCAAGCAATGGTGGATTTTGGTCCTGACGATGGGCCTAACCGCCGGTTGTTCTTCCAGTGGATCAGGCAGCGCCAGCGCCGGGTCTGGTGGTGATTTGACCATCGCTTCCATCTCGGTCGTGGGAGGCTCCACCTGGAAAATCAATCGTCCGATCGACATTGCGTTCGACAAGGAAATCGATTTCAGCACGGTCAACTTCAACACCCTCCAGGTCGTCGACCAAACCGGGGTCTCGGCATCGGGCGTCTTTCTACAACCCCTGGACGGGCAGGGGGAAGTGCTCACCAACACGGTCCGCTTCCAGCCCACTTGCCCCACAAAGGATGATTTCTCGGACGCCGGATTCCGCGTCGATACGGGCTACCGACTGGTGGTGGCCGGAGTGAATGACAACCCCGGTGGTGTCACCCTACTAAGCACCAGCGGGGATTCGCTGACCCTGGGCGCGGTCGTCGAATTCACGACTCCGAATTCGACCCTACCCGGAACGCTTTTCATGGATAGCGTGCCCGGTCCTCCCTCGGTTCGGGTTCGCGGTGTCGGTGGAGTTCCGGCCATGAGCCCAGACGCCACATACTTGGAAGTGGGTGGTGAGGCCAACAACAGGATCTATTTCGGCGCGAATGGCCTGACCGATGAACTGGGCGATCCATTCGAGGTCCCGCTCAACATGTACAGCGATCGGGACAGCCAATTCGCAGCAATGCTGTACCTGAACCAGCCCGTGTTGGCTAACAGCGCCAACATCAATTCGAATCAAATCTCTTTTGAATTCGAGTCCGTACCGGGTGTTTGGACCCAAATTCCCACTGAAGTGGTGCTTGCCCAGAATTGCGTGCTCTCGGGTTCTATTTTGCGCGTGACCCCCCTGGGGCTGATCCCCCAGGGTTCCAATGTGCGCATTGCCATGCGTCAGGGGTTCGTAGACTTGACCGGGGACCCGACACCCCAGGACAACACGAGTTTTGCCGTAATGGTCTCCGAAACGGTGTTGCACGGTGGGTTTCCC
>JARGOW010000488.1 GCA_029212955.1 Planctomycetota bacterium
CTTCGAGTGATGTGAATGATGGCTTCCCATCGGGAAGGCTCAACTGGGGCGGGGGGCCGTGGCAAATGCTGCCACGGGCCCCCGCCCCCATTAAGATGGAAGAAAACCGCTGCCTACTGCGTCCCTTAGCCCGCTGCCGCGAGTTCACCCCTGCGGCGCTCCATGTTCCCTTCAGGCCGTCCCAATCGAGTGGTTCGCTTCCGACTGCGCCGTCTCCGTACCGCACTTCCCCAAGGCAATGCGCCGCGCGGACCGGCCCCTCTACAGTACTGCGTATGAAAATCCTGCTTACGATTTCGCTGGCACTGGCCACCCTTTCGTTGACTCCGTGCCTGTGGGACAGCGACACGCTCGACACAGAGTTGCGCGGTTTGCCCGATTCCTTCGATCTGATCATCGGCAGGTGGCACCGGCATAGCGATGCCTACTACCAAAATCGAGTGGCGCAGCTGACGGTCAAGCCAGCACTAGAATTGGCGGAATTCGATGATTTGGCGGTGGCCTATGAACACCTCAATCTCCGCGAACAAGCGATTGCGGTCATGGCACGTAAGGCGGATGCGCTCGCGGTGACCCCGGACAAGGAGCACCAGTATCGCTATCACGCCAACCTGGGAACCTTCTATGCCCATTCGGGCCAATTCGACGAAGCCCTATCGCAATTGCATACGGCGGTCGAGATCAATCCCGAAGCACACTTCGGCCGCGAGCGGTTCCAGATCGAGTTGATCGAGTACGTGGCAGCCGCCAAAAAGAACCCTGGGGTTTGGAACCGTAGCTTCCTGCGCCACTCCGGCTATCGCCTCCCCATGATCGTGGGGACCCATTGGATGGATTTCATGGGGCCCGTCGACGATGGAATCGCGCTGCGCGAATTCGATTGGGACGAAGCGCACATGGCCATCGGCGGCATGCTCCGGTATGGAGGGCTCGAGGGAGCGGAACTCTACCGTGCTCTCGGTGAGCTGTACCTCAACAAACGACATCTCAACCTGGCGTGGTGGGCCTTCAATCGTGCCATTGAGCGAGGTCACCCAGCCACTGCGATTCTAAAGCAAGGCCAACGGGGCATCGTCGAGCACTGGACGAAGGCGGCCGAGGCAACCCCTACCCGCGTTGCCATCCCAACCCAGGCCGAATACTCAGCACGTCGGGCGGACGCAGATCGATGGCTCGCGGAATTCCAAAATGCGGAAGCGGCCATGGTCCTCGATGGCAAGGACGTCACGTCGAATGCGGCCCTTCAATCGCTCCTGGCCAGCGCCAATCGGTTGGTCCCCGCGATTCCCCACACGCCTGCCACCAAGACAATGCCCAGCGAAACCAAGGCCATTCTGCTCTTGACCCTAATGGGAACCTTGGCATGGCTCCTTTTCCGCGCCCTTTGGAGAAGGTCCGGCGCTCGTTAGCAAACCCAATAGCACCGTTCCAAGGGCCACAACCTGGCAGTTCACGCAATGCGGCAACCAGGTAAGCTGTCCGGCTGTGGAGTTTATCGCTGCACAAGAAGGAACGCGTCGTAGGTTCCGAAGGATTCGATTCGGCTGAATCCGTTGCGGAAGAAGAAGCGTGTTAGGTAGCGCAGGTCCTTGTGGATCAGGCTGCGGTCGTGGCGCTTGGAGCGTCGGTCCAAGGGTCTTCTGAGAATGTCTCGGGCACCGAAGTGGCAGTTGGGCACGGAGATTAAGAGACGGGCGTTGGAGCTGAGTTGCTTCATCAGTCGATTGAGAATCGAATCCCGATCCAAGCTAGTGCATTGCAAGACATTGAGCAGCAGCGCGATGTGCACCTGGCCCAGCTCAAGGTCCTGAAGCTCCATCAAATCGTGGCAATGGAACTCATGGGCGTACCTTTGCCGGGCGCTATCAATGGCGCTTTGGGAAACATCGATGCCCACGAAGCGCGCTCCATTTTGCTGTTCAGGGCGGAACATTTCGAATTCGCGGCCATCGTTGCAGCCCAGGCTGAGAACGGTTTCGCCCGGCCGCGGGCGCAGCTTGGAAGCGGCGTAGCACCAGTCGTCGAAGATCTCCGGCTCTTCGAGTCGATCGAATCGGCGATAGCTGGAATCGGTTCCATACTTCTGGTCGTCGTCGATGAAGTCTTGGGCCAGCGGACTTGCCGTGTTTGTCCTTTCAAAGCGAAGCCAAAGAAACTTAGCGCGGACGTCACCCGCCGGAACTGCGATGGGAGTTTTAGGCTCTAGGGGAAAGAGCCTAAGCAACTCCCACCACTGGCGTAGGGGGCGGTAGCGATGGAGTTCGCCCTCGAACGACACCGGTTGACCGGGCCAGCAGGCCGGGTCGAGATCCCTTAGATGGTCCGGATTGGCCATGACCAGATGCCCTTCGCCACCCACCTTGAGCAACCTGGCGCAACGATGCAGATACAAACGCAGCTCCCTCAAACTCAGGGTAGAAGCGATCGGCTCCAGCAGAACGTTGGCATACTCCGTGTCCAACGGGAGTGCTTCGAACCCGGTGTCCAAGGCCAGCCGGGCATCGGCTGAGGGATGCACCGCTTGGAATTCCTCCGAACCGCTGCCCTCGCAGGACCCTGTGAAAACCAGCTGGGGATTTTCCAACCCGAGTTGGCGTTCCATCTGCTGGCGCTGTTCGATATTCATGTTCCTGGTTTCCACACGGGGTCCGAAGGGGAATATACAACGCAAGCAGCCCTTGCGGCCATGCGGGAAGATCTTTGCCCGGGAAACCCGTGAAATCCACCGACGGCGTCACCCGGAGGAACCACGGCGTGGATGGCAAACGCAACGGTGGCCGGATGCACATGATACGTGCACCCGGCCACCAGATGGTTCCTGAATCGAGCCCTCACCATTCGTCCGCGGCACGCCCCTTGGCGTGCAGACGTGGCTGGATCCTGCCCGTTCGGAGTGCTATTCGCGGGTGCGTTTGCCGCGCTCACCGCGACGGCCACGCTTGCCTCGTCGGCCACCCTCTTCGGCACCAGCGCTGGCCTTCGAGTATTTGATGCTGCAACCCTGGGCCTTGGTTTCGGAAGGCTTCATGGGTCCGCCGGCGAGCAATTGCTTCACTACGGTTTGCACCATGGGCTTCTCCATATCGCCAGGCGAACCCTGGTAAACGATTACGCCACGCTGGTCGAGCACCACCATGAAAGGCGTGACTTTTGCCTGGTAGTTGCGTCCCGTGGAGCCCTTAGGATCCATCAGAATGGCGTGGTTCATGCCCCAGGTCTTGGCCATCGATTCATTGATGGCCTTCTGCGCGCTGGTGTGCACGGCTTCGGCCGAGTTGATCGCAGCCCAGACCACTTGTCCGCTGGCGGTCACGTCCTTGGCGGCCTTCTGCAACGGCCCGGTTTCGTGGGCGGCTTTCACCACGGGGCACTCGGGGTTGAACCATTCCAACACCACGACTTTGCCAAGGGTGTCGCGCAGGGCGAAGGTCTCGCCAGCGAAACTCTTCAATTCGAATTGGGGGGCCACAGCGCCCAGGGTCGCTTTCTTGGGGTACTTCACCGAGCAACCGTAGTTGCGGGTCTGTTCCGGATTGGGCTTTTCACCTTTCAAT
>JARGOW010000489.1 GCA_029212955.1 Planctomycetota bacterium
ACAGGGCGAGCGTGGAAATCATGAATCCACTATAGGGCCCCGATTCCATCCTGTCTGCGAGAGTAAGTTGGGGACCATGGCACCTGCCGCGAACCGGAGGGTGGTACGGATATGGAGCTAAGTCTGTCTTTTACGCAGCACGACCAGAACGTCGTATTGGTTGTCGTTTAGGTCGAAGCATTCGTCGATGTCGTATTCGAAGTCGTGGGTGCAAACGAGTTCGAAGCCCGGGACTTTTTTGAGCAGCTTGCGGAATTGGTCCGAGTTGTAGGTGCGGAATTTCCAGTCGGTTTGGGTGCGGCGCGTGCGACCGTTTTCTTCGACGGTGATGCTGGAGCGTACGGGTTCCAGGCGGCGTTTGGCGTTGGGGGGCCAGGTGCGGATGCTGCAGGTGACCTTCATGCCGTCGCGATCCTGTTCCCAATGCTCCAGGTCCTCGTGGTCGATGTCGTAGTCGGTCAGGTGGAAGCCCAGGCAATAGATGCCCCCGGGGGCCAAAGCATCGCAGACGCCCTGCAGGTGGCTGAGCGCGGCCTTTTCGGTTTGCAGGTATTTGAAGGTGCTGACCAGGCAGTGGGCCAGGTCGTAGGGGCCCTTGGGTGGGGCCTCCGACATGTCGCTGGCCACCAGGCGGGCCTTGAGACCGGCGTCCTTGAGGCGTGCACGCGTGTACTTGAGCATGGCTTTGGACAGGTCCGTGCCGGTCACCGCATAGCCGCGTTCTACCATGCCTTGTACCAAACGGCCCGATCCGCAGGCGGGCTCGAGCACGCGTTTGCCCGGGCTCAGGCTGTAGCGCTCCAAGGCGGCTTCGAGGAAGTTCAACTCCGCGTCCGTATCGGGATCGAAGATGATGTCGTAGTAGTGGGGTGTCTCATACCAATCGAGGGCTTCGATGTGGGCGTCGACAGGGGCTTCCGGAGGTTGGGCTTTCTTGGGCATGGTGCTCGTCGGTGGGCTATCGTATCGGGTCCGATGCATCGCCGGGCGGGCTGCCCGGGCGACCATGCTCAGTGGAATGCGGAGTAGGCGCGGCGCGCGGGCACGGCTACGAATCGGTCTTCTTCGGCGATCCAAGCGGTGAGCTGTTTGCCCCAGACGCAACCCGTGTCCAGGCCCCGGGTGCGTTCCTCGTGGACCAGGCCGCGCCGGGCCCAGTGGCCAAACACCACCGTTCGGGTTTCGTCCGGGCGCTCACGCCAAAAGGTATCCCAGGGTTGAAAGGGCGCGGGCGGTTCGGGCCAATCCTTGGCGGGTAGCTGCCCGGCGGGGCCGCAGAAGCGCGTACGTGTGGCGAATTGCACGTCCGCGTCGGGAGCCCAGGGGTTCTTGTCGGCTAAGGCTTGGGCCGGATCGGCCCAGTCCGGATGGATGGCGGCGTGCACGCAGACCAGGTCTGGCCAGGTGAGCACGAAGGGCCGGCGCGCCAGCCAGCGCACCAGGTCGGCTCCGTCCTCGTCCTGGAGCAGCGAGTCCAGGGTGTCCTTGGGATGGTTGCGACCGCGGCCTTGCAGGGCGGCCAGGGCATGGATGTCGTGGTTTCCGAGCACTCCCTGGGCATTCAGGCCCTTCAGCAATCGAAGGGTTCCGAGGGAATCGGGGCCCCGATTGACCCAATCGCCCACGGGATGCAGCTCGTCCCCGGCGGGGTCGAAGGCCACTTTTTCCAATAGGGCTTCCAGTTCCTCCCGGCAGCCCTGGATGTCTCCAATGAAGATTCTGCGCTTCATGCATGGGGGATACCCCAATTGGAGGGGCAAATCCAGGGCCAGGTGGGGGATCCGGCGTCGGAACCGTTGAAAAGCAGGTCGGGAAGGGGGGAAAAAGGGCCGAATAAAGGGCCCAGGCCTTGGCAGGCCCCCCCTGGACCCGTATTCTCTGCGGCTCGATTCCACTGGACATGCGGTCCAGCTCTCAAGAACAGGCCCTGCAGGGCAGTAAGGAAACATCGATCATGGCAAAATCCCAAATCAAAGCTGGTGGCCCCACCCGCGGTCGTAAGCGCGTGCGAAAAATGGGCATGGGCTCCGGTGCCGTCACCGTCGCCAAGCACAAGAAGCGGAAAGGCTAGTCTTAGACCTTCGTTTCGCGTCCGGTGAGTTCCGGACATCCAATCAAAGTCGTTGTGAGCGAGGGGTCTGCCCTCAGTACCTCTTGCCCAGGAACGCATCTTGAGCCACTTTCCCGCCATTGCCGCCGGTCTTTTTTCCGCGGCCGTATGGGGAGTGGCTTCAATCTTGTTCACGCGCTTCTTGCGCGACCACAAGGGCGAGCGCCCGCCCTCTCCTGCCGGAGCCAACCTGTTCAAGAACAGCTTGGCTCTGCTTTGTTTCCTGGCGATCTGGCCGCTCATGGGCGGGGCCTTGCCCGGAACCGAAGTGACATTGTGGCTCCTGGCAAGTGGAGCATTGGGTTTCGCCCTCGGCGACAGTTTGTACTTCGCCGCCCTGCCCCGCTGCGGCGTGCAGACCACGGCCATGGCTGAACGTGCCCCTGGCGGCGTTGTTCGCCTACATGTTTGAGGGACAATCGCTGAGCGCCACGACCTTGCTTGGCATGGGGTGCTCCATGGGCGGGGTTCTTCTGGTGCTTTCCGATCCCCTGATCAACGGGGGCAAGCGGCGCGCCACGGCCTTCCGCGCGGGAATATTTTTTGCCCTGCTGAATGCCCTTTCGATCGCGGCCGGAATCTATGTGGGTCACGTGGGCATTAAGGATGTGGGCACCATGCCCGGTACCATCGTGCGCATTGTTGGTGGTATCTGCGGAGCCTTTTTGATTGCGCCGGTTTGGGGGTTCCTGGCACGTGCTTTGGGCGACAAGTCGGATAGCCCCGTGAAAGAAGTCAAGGCCATCGTGGAACCCTTCAACCGCAAGGACTGGTGGAAGGCCCTGGCTCTGGCGTCCTTCGCTGGATCCGTTTTGGGTTTGATTCCCTACCATGTGGCCCTGCGCGATTTGCCGGCGGGGGTCTCCGCCGCCATGTTTGCAACGACGCCCCTGTTCACCCTGTTACTAGGTCGATTCTTCGGGGAGCGATTTGGGCCCCGGGCGGCCGTGGGCACCTTGGTCGGGTTCGGCGGGGTGGTCCTCGTGCTGTATGGCTTGGGCGGCTAGCAGAACATCAAAGGACACCACCCGTTCGGGTGCGCTGTCCAACGCGAGCGGCCCCGCCTGACATAGCCAGGTGGGGCCGCTTTTGATTGGGCACTTGATGGAAGCGCGTATCAGTCCACTTGTTTCGGGCGGATCGCAATCAGGATGAGGATTCCTGGGATGGCGAGCCAGGGCAGGTAGGGGAACCAGGCGGCCTCCACATAGGGCAGGCGCCCGCTACCTTTCATCACCATGTAACCATTGTAACTGGTGTGGCAGAAGACCGCCGGCCAGATGGAGCGGGAGCGCAGGGTGAGGGCTCCCAACAAAGTGCCTATGATCGCAGTGGGTAGCAGGCGGTGGATGGATGCATGGGCGGCCGCGAAGAACAGGGTCTGCCAGAGCACCGCCTTTTTGGCGGAAAAGCCCCGGCGCA
>JARGOW010000490.1 GCA_029212955.1 Planctomycetota bacterium
CGGTCGCGCTCTTCCATGGCAGCTGCCTGCACCCGTCCCAGGAAGTCCTCTTTGGGTTCTTCGGGTTCGGAGATCAGCTTGTACTCGGAGCACTTCCAAAGCGTCATGACCTTCTCCTGGTAGAGATGGTTCTTGAGGCTGGTCTTCCAGGATCGCCAGGTGGTTTTCTTGGAGGCTTCGGAAGTGAGTTCTCCGAAGGTGGCGCTCTCCTGGGGGTCGGGGCCTGAGTCGGGGGCCTCCGCGTCCATTTCGATGGGGGCGTCGTCGAGTTCCAAGCGGATGCTGCTGGCGGGGAGCTCCACGCACATCTGGGCGTTTTTCCACTGATCCACCTGTGCCCGGGCACTCACGTAATGCAGGTCGACGCGCGCCAGAAGCATGGGGCGATAGGTGGTCGAGGGCTCCGTGGTAGCCAGGAAACACTGATCGATGCCATCGGCCACGGTGGGGCGGATCGCCAGGGCCGGGCTGGCAGCGGGTTTGGGCTCGGGACTGCTGGCTTCGGGGGCCTGGGGTTCGGGGTCGGCGGGGACCGGTACATCCTCGGGCTGGTCCTGCCCGCACAGATCCTGCAACTCCAAACGGGTCATGGGTCCGCGCAGGTACGACATGACCCAGCGGGTATGGAAAGTGACAGGGCCTTCTTCGTGCACATTGTTGAGCAGGAATACGCGCTTGCCAAGTCCCGATAGGAGGGAGTCTAGCTCCGCACGGGAGGGGGCTTTGCCGCCCTCGCTCATGGCACCCTCCAAGCCGTCGAGGACGCGGGCCTTGTCCCTTTCGGTTTGCAGCCGACCCAGGAACCAGGAGCCACAATTCGAGAGGCCCTTGTAGTCCAGATCCACCGGGTTCTGGGTGGACAAGACGCATCCCAGGCCAAAGGCACGAGCCTGCTTGAGCAGGGTCATCATGGGGCGCTTCGACGGCGGCTGCGCGGTAGGCGGAAAGAAGCCGAAGATTTCATCCATGTAGAGCAGGGCCCGCAGGCTGCTCGTACCGGGTTGGGTGCGCATCCACGCGACAACCTCGCCCAGCAGGATCGAAACGAAGAACATGCGCTCCGAATCCGATAGGTGGGCCAGGGACAGGATCGTGACCCGGGGTTTGCCGCTGTCCGTGTAGAGCAAACTCTGCACATCCATGGCATCGCCCTCCATCCAAGCGCTGAAGCCGGGTGAGGCGAGCATGTTGTTGAGCGTCATGGCCAACTTGAAGCGCTCCTTCTTCGGAAAGAAGGACTCCAAATCCAGCACACCCAAGCGTTCGAAAGGAGGTTCCTGAACCTGGACGATCACGTTGGCGAGATCCAAGTCCTTGCCCTCGCGCCAGGCGGCCAGAAGGATGTTCGAGAGCAGGATCGCCTCGCGGCTTTGCAGGGGATCCGCGTCGATGCCAAGCAGGGCCAACAGGCCGGAAACGCTGGATTCGACCCGTTCAGCCATGGCTTCCGTGTCGTTTCGAATGGCCGCAGCGGGCGCATCAAAGGACTTTAAAACGCGTAGGGGACGGCCACTACGCAGGCCGGGCGTGTAGACCGAGAAATCGGCGCTGTCCTTGAGCCGTTGCACGCGCTCGGGGGTCTGTCCCCACTTTTCCAATCCCGCTTTCCACATCTCGGCCGTGCTGGCCGCGAACTCGGAAACGGTTTGGCCCTTACGCGCTGCCGCACCCTCGTCTACCCAGGGTTCGAACTCCTCGGGTGTGAGTTCGGGGAAGTGCAACATGAGGTTGGCCATGTCGCCTTTGGGGTCGATCACGAGGGAGGGGATGCCGTCGAGGGCAGCCTCTTCCAAGAGCCCCACGCCCAAACCGGTCTTGCCGCTGCCGGTCATGCCGACGATCAATGCGTGGGTGCACAGATCCTTGGCGTCGTAGAGCAGGGGTTCGGGCTGGATGCTGCCGTCGGAAGTTTCGACGGGGCGTCCCAGGTAGAACTTGGAGGGATGTTCGATGTCTTGCATGGCCTGCGACTAGGAGAGATCCAGGTTGCCGAGCACGTCGGAAAGGCCTCCGCCACCGCCCAAAATAGAGCTGGCGGATGCGATTAGATCGGGCACGATTTGCGCCAGGCCCTGGGTCAGCTTGGGGGTATCGACTCCCGCCTGGGAGGCCACGGCGTCCAGGTCCAATTGGCCCAGCAGCTCGTTCACGCCTCCGGGTTGTTGCAGGCTTGCCATGTCGAGCTGACCCGCCGTGAAGCGCCCCATGATTTGCTGGGCAATTCCGCCGAGCACACCACCGGCTGCTTCGTCATCGACTTGCAAGCTAGCGGACAGTTGTGCCTTCCATTCGATCCATTTGGGCCCGAGCAGGGCCTGCAGCATTTGTTCCATGGGGCCAAGATTACCGGGTGCGCACGGCCGTGTCACTCCATGCAAGCGGATCGATCTTTGGCAAAGGTAGAGCCCCCGACCCCTGCGGCGCAGGCGTCGGGGGCTCGATTCGTGATCTTCTGGGGCACTTACTTCAGCGTGGCTTCGGAAATGGTGGGTTTGCCATCCGTGCCAACCATGACCCAGGTGATTTTCAGTGAGCCGTCCTCCAGGGTTTGAATCTGCTCGCCCAGGGGGCCGGGTCGGCGCTCGGTGATGGGTTCCGAGGCCGAGGTCGGACCCACGGTATAGGTCGACTCGATTTGCTGCCTCGGATTCAGGGTGGTCATACCCTCGACGAGGGCCCCCTCCTTGGAGAAGCCGATGAAGCGGGCGCCCTTCTTGTTTGGGTTCCAATAGAAGAAGCCTTCCACTTCAAGCACCTTGGGGGCCGTTTTGTCCCAACCGAAGTTGGGGTTGGGCATGTTGCGTTGGGTCCAAAGCCCCATTCCCTTCACGCGCCAGCCCGACTCCATGAACCAATTGTCAGGGGATGTGTGTTTAGAAAGGAGCGGATCCAGGAAAGTGAGTGGCACCGAGGCGTTGATCGCAGCATCGCCCGGCTTGGGCAATTGGGTCAATTGCGCGCGGTGGTGGAACGAGGTCTCGATCAGCTGTGTGACGCCGGCCGGGGTCTTTTGGTAGAGCTGCCAGCGGTAGGCGCTTTTTCCCTCAAAAGACCAATGGTTTTCCAATTCCATTTTGGTCTCCTGGACCTCCCCGTTGACCATGGATCCATCGGTCAAGTGATAGCTGTAATCCCGGATGAGCTTGTCTCCTTCCCAGCGATAGACCGAATCGAAGAAGGCACCCCGATCGGCGATTTCGATGCCGCGAACCTTGCCTGTTAGCAGATCGGGGAAAATGACCCTCAGGCCGGGTAGCGGCTTTTCTAGGTCCGAGGAATCCCGGGTTTCCACGTAGATGCAGGCGTCTGAGGGACCACTGACAAACCGATGAAAGATCTTTCGGTTGAAGTGCTCGTCCACCTGCCATTCGCCGCCCACCACTTTTGAGTGCAGTTTCCAAAAGCCCGTTTGGTCCTCGATGGTGGGCTGGGCTTCCTGGGTGGGCGCCTCGGGGCCTTCGTGGACCGGGACCTGGGGGACTGCGAGAATGAAACTGAATGCGAGTGAGCTGAGTAG
>JARGOW010000491.1:0-3118 GCA_029212955.1 Planctomycetota bacterium
GCCTCGCACGTTGTCCATGCCCACATAGTCCAATTCCGGAAGCCGGTGGTTTTGGGGGTAATAGCGGGCGGTCTCCGAGTTCCACCAGGACCACTTGGGCAGGCCGATGGGGGCCATTCCAGGTTGGCAGAAAGCCACATTCTGGGAGCGGGCGAGCTCGCGGGCTTGCGTGCCCCAACCGGACCGGTACAAGACCAAACGTCGCACGAAGTGGGACATTTTAGGCATCAAGTGCATCTTGCCAGCGGCCTGGGCTTGCACCAGGTCGGTGGTGGTGTAGCCGCCATCCTGGGCGACTTGCCCTTGTCCGGGAGCGTCGAAAGCGAAGGCCACGTGCCAACCGCTGGGCAATCGGAGTTTCAGGTCCTTGAAGAACAGGTCATCCAACAGGTCGTCGCTGGACACGGTGGGGTCGCGCCCATCCATGCCGTTGTGCACGTGCAGGTCGAGTTGCGCGTAGTTTTGTCCACGGAAAACGGTCAGATAGCTATGTACGCCCATCATGTGGGGCAAAGTGCCGAGGGCGCCCGCCACTTGTTCCGTGGGCATCAGAACCTCGTGGGTCTTGATGCGGCGTGCGCAGACGCCGTCCATTTGAATTTCTGCTCGCTCCGAACCATCGCGCAGGCTGGTGAGAACGTCGGCCGTATAGGTGTGGCCCATCGGATCTTCCGCCACGAGCTTGATGGCTCCGGGCGCTTGCAGCAGCAGCTCGGGATCGGGCTCCAATTCCAGGTCGTATCGGGTGTGGGGGTTGAGGCCCACCTTGTAGTCGATCATTTCACCCGCAGCCACATCATCGGGACGCCGCACGTGGGCCAGAATGTGGATCACGTCGGCGCCATCGTCCGCGTCGGGGTAGCGGCTAACCACTTCGATCTGCGTGGGAACGGCAATGTCACCCACACCGGCCACGCTGATGGGCACGGTGAGCGAATCCTCGGTCACGGTGCCTGGAGGCACAGGTAGGGTGGCGCTTAGGATGAAGTCCTCCGTATTGGGCGCCTGCATGCGCACCGTCGCCACGACTTCATTGTCGGCTACGACCCCATCGTTGGTGGACGAAAAGGATGTGCCAGGGCCTGGACCTGAATCACCGGCGCCCCCAGAACAAGCGGCCAAAAGGCCACACAGTAGGGCGGGTGCGATACCGGATCGCCAGGGTCCCATGGGCTGGGACCCCTGGGAGGAGGGTTCTTGGCCATAACCTTCGTAATGGCGTAGAGAATTGAACGGACTAACCATGGATGCGAGAACTCCTTGAGGGAAGCTCCTGCCTTGGAACTTCGACCTACGAGGGGTCTTTTCGGCGATAGGAAGTCGCAAATGAATAGGAAGTCGCAAAAGGCTGCGAGTGCGCTTCTGGTGCTCTGTCCGGCCACTTTCTGTTCCAAAGTGGGCCCCGATCCTGCCCAGGAGGCACCTTGAGGCGCGCCCGGATCGGTGGAGGGCGGCCGACCTCCATGCAAGAAGACGGGGCCCGCTGCGCGGACCCCGTCTTCTGTTTGAATGTGCCCAGGCCGTGGGCCGGGTGGATCGCTAGGGGAGCGGAGTTTCCTTGAGCACGAGCATGGCCGCGCGCGCTTCGATTCGAAGGGTATCGATGAGCGGGCTCGTTCCCAACACAGGCGTCGCCGCACTCAACATCGCATCCAAGCGGTCCGTCAGGAAGGGGTCGGGATTGGAATGGATCGTATACGCGATGGCATTCCAGTAATCCGTGAAGTCCACGTGGGGACTGAACGCATCGCTAGGAACGTTGTCGCACAGGTCCTGGGCTTGCCCACTGTCCGCGTTGCCGGTGCCCACAATGAACCAGGGGCCTTTTTGCACGGGGTTCCAATAGGGGGCCGTGAGGCTCGCGTAGGTAGAACCCATCTGCACGGTGCGCAACTCCCGGTAGGTGTAGCCGGGCAGACCCTTGAAAACGCACTCGCCGATGCTGCGCATGGCCTGTTCGACCATGGCGACTTCGAAGGACTGACGCACACGGTATTGCCCGTTGAAGTGGTTGGCGATGAAGAAGGAAACCACGTTGCCCGTGCACGAGGATTGGCCATCGCGCACCATGTCCGCGAAGATCTGGAACCAGGGGCGGAAGCGCGTGCGGAAGTGGTTGTCCGAAATGGCGTAGGCCGTGCATGCCACGTCCATGCCCCATGCTTCCCCGCGGCCCACGTCGGCGCCCTGCTGGGGGAATTGCTGGACCCGCAAGTGGTCGTACAGAAGTCCCGTGCCTTGCACATAACCCCAGGCGCTGCTGTAAACCTCGGGGTAACTCAGGCGGAAGATGTCCGCCGTCAAACGGATCTCATCCTTGGCGAGCGCGTCGTTTCCAAGCCAAACTAGGGTCTTGTAGGTGCGCGTATAGCGGATGAGGTGCTGAATGTCGATGTTGCCCCAGCGACGCATTTCGTCCTCGTATCCGGGCTTGAGGTCACGACTCCGAACCCGCTCGATGTGGTGTTTCGGGGATCGATCAAAGCGCGGGTAGCTGTGGACTCCCGAAGGGGAAAGCTGGAAGTGGGCGTCCACGTAGAAGCGTCCCTGGTTGTCCACTTTCACCAGATCCCGCAGTCGCAGGGGGGTTCCGTGCATTCCGTAGAAGGCCATGGCTTGGCGGTCCATGTACGCCTTGGCCGTGATCTCCGCCAGACGGTAGCCATCGATGCACTCGGTCACGGCCGTGCGCAGGCCGTCCACGAAGTTGATTTCGTCCCCGCCAGGCATGCCGCCGTAGGGATCACCCCAGGGATGACACCAACCCATGGGGGCTGCGGTGAAGGGGTAGAGCCCCGTTGTCCCCGTTTCCGTTTGCAGGGCAACGCGGTGATAACGGCCTTCCAGGTGGTCTGTGATGGCATCCAGGTCGTAATCGGTCAGGACCGGCAATACGAACTTCTGGGGTAGTAGTAGGGCGTGGCGGGATTCCACCAGGACCAAAGGCTCCGCCGTTGGGATTCGGTCCGGGGTCGGACGAGCAGGGCCAGGGTCTCACGGGTATGGAGCTCCAAGGCCTGGGCCCGGCCCTCGACCGTGTCCCTGGCGAAGATCATGCGACGGGTGAAACGCCCTTGCTTCACCAAGAGGTGCATGCGTCCGCCCGAGAGGGGTGCAA
>JARGOW010000491.1:3128-3513 GCA_029212955.1 Planctomycetota bacterium
CCAGCTCCTTTTTGGCCCGACCCGTTCCGGGTATGGGTGTGAGATCGGATTCGAGCGGGTTGTCGAACGCGCTCATGATGATCCAGCCCTGGGGGATCTCCAGCTGGATGTTGCGGAAGTACATGTCGTCCTGGAGATCGTCCTCGGTGATCTCATCGGACAGGTCGCTCATGGCGTTGTGTACCACAAGGTCCAAGGCAAAGGCCGAGCTGTCCGAATGCACAGTGGTGTACACATGCACGCCCATCATGTGGGTCAGCCGGGTGCTAGGATCGCTGCCGGGCACGGGGGTGAGAACCCGGTGCCCTGCGTATTGGTTGATCAGTGCGCCCTTTTTGATGACGCGATGCTGCCCACCGTGCAGATCACGCATGAGGTCCGTCTT
>JARGOW010000492.1 GCA_029212955.1 Planctomycetota bacterium
CCTCGGATCTGCACCCCATTTTGTGGATCCCGGATTCGACTTGGCTCTCACGGCTAACTCGCCTGGAGTGGACGCAGGAGATAACTTGGCAGTTGATGCGGCAGCGTATTCCTTTGGAGGCGGTCGGCGCTTCATCGATTCAGTGAATGCGGCGGACACGGGAGTGGGCACGGGACCCATTGTGGACATGGGCGCGTATGAATACAGTTCCTTGGAGGCCCGTTATGGATGTACGGCCGTGGGCAACTCGACGGGGCAGTCCGCATTGATTCGCGCATCTGGTTCCAACGAGGTCAGCTTGAATCTGTTGAGGTTGAGCGCGGACTCGCTTCCGCTGAACCAGTTTGGATACTTTTTGGCGAGTCGGAATACCGGCCTTGTGACGCTTGCGGGAAACTCGGGCGCACACCTCTGCCTTGGAGGTTCGATCGGACGCCTCAACCGATTCGGCGAGGTGGGGAACTCCTCTAGTACCGGTTCCTTCACGGAGGGCATCGACCTTGGGTCCATTCCCCAGGGCCTGGGATCGACAGCGGTCGTTCCGGGGGAGACCTGGTACTTCCAGGCATGGTTCCGCGATAGCGATGCCGGGGCTGGCCGTAGCAACTTCACCGACCGGGTGGCTATCGATTTCGATTGATCCCACGCAAGCGCGGGGCGGGTTCAGGGCTCGACTTCGCGCGCGTGGGTAGCGATCCCGAAGAAAGAAAAAGAGCAAGGCATCCTGGGATGCCTTGCTCTCCTTGTGGGGCACTGTCTGGGAGTCGACTCCCCAGGAGTTCAACCCTCCCGGTCTTGAGATCAGAGACTCTTCAACTTTCCGCTCGAGTCGATGGAAAAGTAACCGTCGGCGGAGGGGATCTCGACCTCGGTGGTTTGGCCGTTGCGCCAGGTGACTTGGGCTTTCACCGGGCCGGTGTGGGTGCCCAGGCCGAAGAGGAGTTCGGGGGCGTTGCCGCCCAGGTAGCCCATGCCGGCGGACATGGAGCGGGTGAGGGTTTGGTCTCCGGCGGTGATTGTGACTCGGGCGCCGATGCCGCCCGGGTTGCCGGCTAGGTCCTTGAGGCGCAGGCCCAGGAAGTGGTTTTTGCCGCGCGGGCTATCGTTGCGCAGCAGTTGCACCCAGCCGTTGTTGGAGGTGACTAGGATGTCCAGGTCGCCGTCCTGGTCGTAGTCGCAGGGCACCACGCAGCGGGAGGCGCGCTCCACGGCCAGGTCCGGGCCGGCGATGGATGAGGCCTCCTGGAAGCGACCTCGGCCTTCATTGAGGAAGAAGTGATTGGGCTGGCCCACGCAGATTCCGGTGCTCACGTAGTCGGGGCTCGTGTAGCCGTTGGCGATGAACAGGTCCAGGTCTCCGTCCAGCTCGGCGTCGAACCAGGCCACGCCCCAGGAGGTCACGCCGATGCCGGCCGGGCCCAGGCCCGAGGCCACGGTGTTGTCGCGGAAGCTGGCCTGGCGCACGCGGCTGGCCGAGTTGCCACCCGCACGATTGATGTACAGTGCGTTGGATTCCAGCTGCCAGTTGCTCAACATCATGTCCTCGTCACCGTCTCGGTCCATGTCGCCCACGTCCAGGCCCATGCCCCCGCGCGGGTCATCCAAACCGAGGGCAAAGGTGACGTCCTCGAAGGTTCCGTCCCCCTTGTTCAGAAACATCACGTTGTGGGAGACGTCATTGGCCACGTACAGGTCGGGGTCGTTGTCCTGGTCGAAATCCCACCACAGGGCTTGCATGGAAAGGCCGGTTTCGTTGAGCAGACCCAGATTCTCGGTTTGGTCTGTGAAGACCAATTTGCCGTCCGTGGACTCATTGCGCAGCAGCACATTGCGCTGGCCGGGGAAGGCGAAGGGCAGCATTTCGGTGGGGTCCTCGCGCTGGAAGCGTTCGAGTTCATCGGCGGGCGGCATTTTGCTGGGGTCATATTCCAGGTAGCTGGTCACGTACAGATCCAGGTCACCGTCCCCGTCGTAGTCGCCCGCCACCACGGCAGCGCTCCATAGGTCCAGTGAAAGGCCCGCTTCCTTGGAAACATCGGCGAATGTGCCGTCGCCATTGTTCTGGTACAGCACGTCCACGCCGTAGTTGGCCGCATACAGGTCCAGATCCCCGTCGCCGTCGGCGTCGAAGAACAGGCAGCCCATGCCCGCGCCCGTGTCACCCACGCCCGCGGCCTCGGTCACATCCTTGAACTGACCGTCACCCACGTTGCGGTAGAGCTTGTTGCCCTGGGCTTGCCAGCCCTCGCGGCCGCCGCCCTGCATGATGTACAGATCCTGAAGGCCGTCCCCGTCGTAGTCGCCGAAGGCGGCGCCTGGGCCCATGGTGGGGCGGATGTCCAATTGCATGTCCGGGCCTTCGAAGTGCATGAGTGCCAGGCCGGATTCCTTTGCCACGTCCTTGAACCAGGGGGCGCGATTCGAATTGGCCTCGACCGGCTTGGTGGTCCGGGGGCCCGCGGCGAGTCCGTTGGTCAGACGGGCCACCAGGGTCCAGGCCTGGGTGGGGTCCTGGGCGAACGGGCGTTCCGCGGAGTAGAGGGCGATGGAGGCGGTCCAGGCGGCGACTTCCGTGGTTTCGTCCGTGTGCAGGAGGGGGAGGGCTTCTCCCTCGCCCATGGGTTGGTGCCAATCCCAACCCGTGGGCATGCCGGAGGCCGGAGCGTCCGATTTTCGAACGGGTACTGGTGTCATTTGTTCGTTGCTGATGGGGTCGACACGACACAGCAAGAGGGCATCCAAGGGTTGCCCTCCCAATTCGATTTGCATGGCCTCCTGGGGCTCGAGTAGCCACGCACCCTGGCGGCCGGGAGCCCGGCCTATGGCTCCACGGTTGGTCTTGAGCGCAAGCCTCTCGGCTTCTCCCCAGGGCGTTTCCATGGGGACTAGGACCCAGGCGAACCCTTCTTCCACCGGGGGCAATTGGATCGTGGACTGCCGGGCTTCGCCCACGCCATCCCGTCGGAACCATGCCTGGGGTGTGTCCGTGAATTCAGCCGGCCAAGCCTCCGCGGGATGCACCGCCCACAGGCCACGATCGTCCTGGAATACCTCGCTGGCAAGGGGGTGCGCCACGGCGCCGAGCTCCAGGGGCGAGGTTCCGCCCACCACGGCGAATTCCACGGCGCCCTTCCATACCGATGCCAACACGGTTCGCTCGGATCGGGAGGTGAGCGGGATCAGGCTCGCGTGTTCACCGTCCACAGAACCTTGCATGCCTAGGAACCCCTGGGGCGTGCGCACGGCCAAGCAGTGGGGAGGCGCATCGTTCTTAGCGGCGGCGGCGACGGGCTTGCTGCAGGCGGCGAGCAGGCCGAGGCCGAGGGCGAACAAAATGTGGTAGCGGTGAAGCATGGGGGTGGCGGGAGATCGTTGGGAGAGGGCGGGTGCCTAGTGTACTCGACCCTTGGGGCGGCGAATTGAATTCCGGTGGTGGAGTGTCGGAATCCGCCTATGAAAACCGCTCCCCCGGGCGAACCTGGGGGAGCGGATTCCT
>JARGOW010000493.1 GCA_029212955.1 Planctomycetota bacterium
TCCTGCTACTGCGGGGAGGTTCCGTTGCTTTGGTTTCGGGGGAATGTGCCTTCGGGTTGGGGAGTTCGGGAACCTCCGGCCGGGGGCCGGAGGATTGACACGGGCTTGATCCTTTCCCTAGGTCTTCCTTTTGAAGGAAGGCCGAAATGTTCCCCGTTGCGTTCGACGCAGTGCGGCACTTTTCGCCACTTCCTTTTCCGAGGAGGAAAAGACCATGAACTTCCGTGTCCTGTTCGTTCCCGTGTGTTGGGTTTCCGGCCACGATCCATTCTGTGACATGCCTGAGTGGATGCCCAACTGGAACATTTGTTCCCGGTGCGCTCGCTCCTACACCTCAATCCCGACGAAGCCAAAGCGTGGCAGGAAATGCACCACTCCCATGGTGCGAACATCCACGACGACGCTGGAGGTACGGCCACGGTCCGTGGCACCCCGCGAAAGGAAGGTCGGGCGCATGAGACCACGGAGGCGTGGATAGGCGTCGGTGACCCGGGCTACAAACACTCAACATCGAATCGGGGATGGGTTCATCAAATGGCGTCCAGATGGCCCAAGTCGCGGAATATGGCCGCGAAGGCAATGGGATTCACAGAGAAAGAGTACGATGCGACCACCTGCCGGACACAACTCAACTCTCAGCTCCCTATGAAGCTTCTATTCAACCTGGTTGTATGTGCGTCAGTATTGGCCAGTCAGGCCGTCGCGCAAGACGATGTGTTAATCATCGAAAGTCAGTCGTTCAATGCCGGTCATAACATGGATACCCAATGGCGTGACAAGGCCATGGCAGCCGGATACACCGTGACCACGGGCAACCAAAGCCGGATCACCAACAATGGGTTCTTTGCGAGTACCAACGTCCTGGTGATCAGTTCGGGCGTGATCGATCTCCCCGTTGCCGCTCGACTCATGGTCGAAGATTTCCTCGTACAAGGGGGAAACGTATACCTGCAGGCCGAATATCAGGCCAGCTATGACACCAACGAGTTCTTTTCTGAACTGGTTTCGCAGAATGGTGGAGCCTTCGCATGGACGAACACGGTGAGCGGGGATCGCGGTCCGGTCACGGCTTCGGCCCCGCTGGACGGTCCCACGGCCGTGGTTCCATTGGTGTATTTTTGGTACGGGGCTACCGGAACAGGCACCGGTGTGGCTCCGGCCCTTACGGATTCGAATGGAGTGGATCTGGGCTGGACATTCGTTTTCCCTTCCGGTGGGCGATTGATCTGCAACACCGACCAGGATTGGGTTCGCGGTGCAACGGGCAATGATTTCCTGATGATGGAGAACATGCTCGCGTGGTTGGCGGGTGGCAATGGTGGCGGAGTCGGCACGGCCTTCTGCAATCCCGGTGTCAGCAATTCGACCGGCTTTGCTGGTTCCATTTCCCTAAGTGGAAGTGACGCGGTTGCAGACGACGACTTGCTTGTGCGTGCGGATCAATTGCCTTCGGGCCAGTTTGCCGTGTTCTTGGCGAGTGGGACGCAGATGGCAGCCATGCAACCCATGGGTAGCATGGGCAATCTTTGCCTCGGCGGAAACTTGGTTTTCTTCAGTCGGCCGGGGGAGTACGGCGCCATCGTGGGCGGCCAATTGTCCCTGCAGTTGCCGCTGGGAGATTTTCAAGGAGTCCCGGTCATGGCCGGTGATACCTGGAACTTCCAATGCTGGCACAGGGATTGGAACGCTGGGCTTTCGACTTCCAACTTCTCGGATGGGGTCAGCGTCACGTTCAACTAGAACGAAGCCGGCCGCGTAACAAGAAACGGCGCGGGGCCCCGCGCCGTTTTGTTTTGCGGGGAGATTCTCCTACTGCATGGGCTTCAAGTGCAGGGCGGTGTCCACGTGCTGGTGGAAGGATGTGGCCTTGCCGTTTTCCAGCTTCCAAACATGGGCGAAGGGGGAGGTGAAACTCTTGCCGGTGGCTTTGAAGGTGGCGGTGTATTGGCCTAGTACCACGACGGTGTCGCCTTCGGCGATGAATTGGGCGGGGACCGCGGCAAACCCGTCCCAGTCGCCCCCCAGCTTCATGAATACGTTTTCTAGAACCGCGTTGGGCCCGACGTAGGTTCCGCCGTAGGGGCCGCCCTCGGCCTCGGTCCAGCTGACTTCCGGTGTAAGTCCAGCCAGTACGGTGGGCACATCTCCGGCAGCGAATGCGGTGTAGATGGCTTGGATGGTGCTCTTGTTGTCGCTCATGGTGGGTTGAGGGTTAGGACTGTCGGCGCGCTTCCAGTTCTTCGAGGGTGCGCGGCCAGTCCTTCTTTAGAAGTTGGGAAAGGGCCCGGTCGGCCAACAGCTTACCGTTT
This sequence comes from Planctomycetota bacterium, assembly GCA_029212955.1. Classification (GTDB taxonomy): domain Bacteria; phylum Planctomycetota; class UBA1135; order UBA1135; genus NORP259. Next base: position 2,310 of record JARGOW010000493.1, read on the forward strand.
GTTTGGCATGGCGCGCAGTAGTTGGTTTCCCGGGAAGCGTAGACGATGCGCTGAACGGGCGCAGCGCATTGGGGGCAGGGTTTGCCAAACTTTCCATGTACGGCCATGTCCGGCCGGAATGCTGTGACCTTTTCAGGAAAGGACTTCTTGGCTTGGCTGATCAGCCGATCGCACCAAAGCGTGAGGACCTCCCGGCAGGAATCGAAGAGTCGCTCGGTTTGGGATTCGTCCAAGCGTGAACTCCAACGCAATGGGGATAGGCCCGCGTGGTGCAGGATTTCATCGGAATAGGCGTTGCCGATACCGCTGAAGAAGCGCGGATCGATCAGGCTGCGTTTTAGCGTGTGATTTTCGCGTTGGAGGATGTGTCGGAATCCCTTCAAATCCAAAGCGAATACGTCGGCGCCGCCACGGTCGTGTTCCGCCAGAGCGGCCTCACCCTGAACCACGTACAGGGAAGCCCGGCGTTTGCTGCCTGCCTCGGTGAGCGTGAGCGATCCATCCTCGAAGTCGAAGGCTGCCAACCCAGCCTTGCCAGGCAATCCAGCCCCCGCTTTGCGCCAGTGCAAGCGCCCTGCGATCATCAGGTGCAGGACCAGAAAGCGCTCCTGGTCCAGCTCGAGAACGATGCGCTTTCCGATGCGTCGAATGTCGCGAACGACCCGGCCCGCGCAACTTTCCAGGGCAGGTTCCACCGAACGAAGCAGAAATGGACTCTGTAGCCGAATGCCCTCGACCTCTTTGCCCACAAGCCTTTCGCGCAGGGCCTGCTGGTAGGCTTGAATATCCGGGAGCTCGGGCATGATCCCATTCTACTGGGAGTTTTGCTGTTTCTTCCAATCGTCCGTGAGCAAACCAGCGTAGCCCCAGTTCTCCTCTTCAATTTCTTGGATGACGATGTGGATGTGCTCCGGCTTTTTGCCGAGCTCGCGGACCAGGGATTCGGTCATGTCACGGACGATATTGGCCTTCTGGGAGCGCGAGGCTCCCTTGATGATTTGGAGATTGATGTAGGGCATGGGGGTACTGGGTCGATTGTCGCCCCCTTTCTAGAGGAAAAGGGACCGGGTTGGAGTGGAAAAAGCCGCGAAGTAGAATGGGGGTGGTAAGGCGGTTCGGATCGACTACGGTGTGGGCATGAGCTCAAACAAAGTAGCGGTCATAACCGCCGGTGGCAGTGGA
>JARGOW010000494.1 GCA_029212955.1 Planctomycetota bacterium
CGTCCAGAGTCGGTAACCGCGTACATGCGCTGGGAGTCGGTGGGTGCGATGGCCATGGCCGACAGGTAAGAGCCCGGGCCAGCGGAAAAGTCGTGGCTCGAGTGCTGCACCGGGTTCCAAGTGAGCCCGGTCTTGCTATAGCGCCAGAGTCGGTCGGCCAGGAAGTAAAAGGATTCCACGTCCGTGGGGTCTTCTACCAGGGGGGGCAGCCAGAGGTTGTTGGCACCCGCGGGAAAGGGCCGGGTGAGCAGGCTCGGGTTGGTCTCCCCGCGTTGAATGAGGATGAAACCAGGGTAAGTGCTGTACAGCAATTCATGGGTCCCGTCGCCGGTGACAAGGTGTCCATAGTCGCCGCTGATCAATTGGTCGAGCGCGGTGGATGGACCCTTTCCAAAGTAGGGCTCCAGGAGCCCATGTTGGTAGCCCTGGTCCTGGGTTCCGCCCACGATCCGACTGGGGTTCAGCGCGGAGGTGTGCGTGTCATAGAATTGGCCAACGCCCAGGCCTTCGAGGGACAGGTTCTGCACAGTGAGACCATTGTCCGTGGAAAGATAGGTTCCGCCGTCGGTGTTGAAGTACAGGCGATCCTGCACGAGCCCCTGGCCCAAGTCCTCGCGAATCACATCCAGGCCGCGTAGGTCTGCGTGGAGTTTTCCGCTGGGGTTGCCGTAGTATTCTCCCCAGCCATTGATGTCCTGGAAACTGAGCCCGCCATCGGAGGAGCGGTGCCCGTTCACGCCGCCGTACACCAGATCCATGGCATTGGAAGCAAAGCCCACCATGGAGCGGGTGGATCCCCAATAATCCGGCAAGGTACCCAGGGTAACAGCGCTCGACCCGCCGTCATCGGAGCGGTAGAGCCTCCAATTCGAGTTCTCCTGCAATGTGACGTAAAGGGTGGGGCCCGTTTGTTCGGATCCGGTGATGTGGCACTTGGGGTTGCCCGGATTGAGTGGAAGCACCTGGGGGAATGTGGCTCCGCCGTCGTCGGAGCGATACAGTTGCCCGCGCAGTGCCATGAAGACCTGGGTTCCCGCGCCGGGTCCACCCTGGGGCGTCCAAAGGTCCCCATTGCCGTAGGAAGGGGCCTGGTAGAGCAGTTGGAAGCTCGCGCCCAAGTCCTGGGATCGGAATAGCTGGGTCTTTTGTCCGCCCAAACCGGCCGTGGTTCGGGTCAGCATGAGCAGCGTTTGGTTGCCGTCGTAAAGTCGGGTCAGCGTGTGGATTTGGGTCAGCCCGCTGGGGGAAGGAATCACCAACCAACTGAGGCCTCCATCCACGGATCGGAAGAGGCTCGTTCCCCGGCGGATCACAAGCACGTCGGGATCCTGGGCCATGGGAGGCGCCAAAGCGATCACCTCGTCCACTCCACCGAAAAGGCTATCGGATAGGGGACTCCAGGACGTTCCCCCGTCGGGTGAGCTCCAAAGCCCACCTCCAGCGGATCCCACGTAAAGCGATCGCTGCCCATTGAGCTCGGGGCCTAGGGCGGCGCAACGCGTGTGGCCCGCCTGATTCCGGCTGCCCACCTCTTCCCAGAATCCGGGACCCGCGAGGAGAGATTGGGTCCCAGGGGTGTTGGGTTGACTGCCGACCGATTTCTGGCCACCGGCTCCGATACCACCAGGTCCGGAAGATCGCAGGTTGCGAGAACCGACGGGCCGGGTCTTTTGATCTTGCACCAAGGCCAGCCTGCGCTGGTGCTCGCGATCCCAATTGGCAGCTTCCACCGCCCGCCAGTCCACTCCGTCGGGTGCGCGGTGCATTTGCTCGCGGTATCCATCGCGCCCCGCGTGGTCCTCTCCGCTCCCCTCGTGACGTAGCTTACGCGGGTCCGTTGGTTGGGGCTGGTTCTGCCCAGCGCTAATGGAGGGCTGGGAACGAGGGGGATCACCCGTACCGCATGCGGTCAGTAGCGCGCCTGCAAGGAGACCGGCACATAGGCAGTGGATCGACGCGGTGAAGTGTTGGTATGCCATGGGAAGGCGGGGGTGAATCGGGGCAGGCAGGCGGGTGGGGAGGCGATTCGACGGGAAGTCTTGGCCCAAGCCTAACGAATCGGTCGGCCCCATAGGCCCCGGCCCCGGGTCCGCCCCAGAGCGAGGCGCCCAAAAACAGGCGCCTTGCCCCGATTGAGGGACGCCACGCCCCGGTTCGGTGTGCCTAGCCAGCGGCCAAGGCCGCGCGAATCTGGGCTTCATCGGGGTTTTTGAGCACAGCCACCTCCGTGATGATGGCGGTGACCCAGGCGGCGGGCGTCACGTCGAAAGCGGGGTTGTAGACCTGGACGCCCGTGGGAACGGTTTGTCGGCCCAGTCCGAATGCGATCTCTTCCCGGTCCCGTTCTTCGATGGGGATGCCGGAACCGTCGGGTAAGGAAACGTCGATGGTGGAAAGGGGCGCCACCACGTAGAAGGGAACCTTGTGGTATTGGGCGGCCAGGGCCAATCCGTAGGTTCCGATCTTGTTGCAGACGTCGCCATTGGCTGCGATTCGGTCGCTGCCCACGAAGATGGCATCCACCCGGCCTTCTTGCATGACCTTGGCAGCCATGCCATCTGTGATCACAGTCACGTCGATTCCAGCGCGATCCAATTCCCAGGCGGTGATGCGAGACCCTTGCAGTAGGGGGCGCGTCTCGTCCGCAAACACGCGCAAGTTCTTGCCCTGCGCGTGGGCTGTGTAGATGGGTGCCAGCGCGGTTCCCATGCCGGCGGTGGCCAGGGCGCCCGCGTTGCAATGGGTCAACAAGGTCATTCCGCTCTCGATGAATTGGGCACCCGCTTCCCCCATGAGGCGGCAGGTGCGGCGGTCGCCCTCATAGATTTCCATGGCTTCGGACTGCAGGTGCCGGGCGTATTCGAGTCCGGCGAGTCCGCGGCTGTGTGCATTTCGAGCGGCCTTCTCCATGCGATCCAGGGCCCAGAATAGATTGACAGCCGTGGGGCGCGAGCGTGCCAACTCAGCACAATCCGCCAGGGTCGCATCCAGGGCGGTTTGGCTATCGGCTTGAAGCCGTTGCTGCGCGCCCAAAAGCACTCCGAATGCCGCGGCGACCCCGATGGCGGGAGCACCCCGCACGGCCAGTCGGAGAATGGCGTCGAACATGCCGGGCACATCGTGCACTTCGAGCTCTTCGAATTGGGGCAGTTTGGTCTGTTCGATCATCAGAACATGACCGGGGAGATCACCCACCCATGGCAGGGTTTGGGGGGGGTCGATGGGGCTTTTGGACATGGTGGGGGAGTCTATCGGGCGCTCGGCAATTTGCACACTTCTTGCAGGAATCCGTGAAACCATGCCCTACTCCACATGTATAGGCGTGTTGAATCGGCAAAAGTTTGCCCTTTCCTTTCCGCTTCCATCCATCCGGTCACTGGATCTCATTTGGGTCCCCATTGGCCATTCTTTTGCCCCCTGGGGTGTGTTTGGACGGAATAAAGCCCTTTCCGTCCTGGTGTGAAGTCGCGTGGTTCCTT
>JARGOW010000495.1 GCA_029212955.1 Planctomycetota bacterium
TTTGCTCCAACTGGCCCTGCTCCCCGGCTGCAAAAAGGAAACCGAGCCGGTAGTGCCCGGGCCGGAAGCCGACCGGGTGGAATCCGTGTTTTCCTCGGAGGACGTCCCGGATTCTGAGCTGGGTGATTTCCACGTAACCCTGGAAGTCGCCATCGATGGCAAGCCCGTGGGCGAAATGAAAGTTCGCCTTTGGTCCAAGCTTGCCCCGATCACCACCCGGAATTTCCTGACGATCTGCTCCATGGGCTTCTACGACGGTTTGACCTTTCACCGGGTCCTATCGAACTTCATGGTTCAAGGCGGCTGCGAGCATGGCGTCGGTTCGGGTTCGGGCCCCCTGCCTCCTCTCAAGGGGGAATTCTCAAGCCGCGTCGAGGCCCAGCATGTGTATGGAACCCTTTCCATGGCGCGCGGGCCGAGCCCCGATTCTGCCGGCGCACAATTCTTCATTATCTGCGATGAGGGCCCGCCCGCCTGGAGCTTGGATGGGGAATACGCGTCCTTTGGACAGGTGGTGGATGGGGGATCCACCCTCGAGGCGATCGCTGCCGTCCCCGTGGAGCCGGGAGTGACGGGAGAGCCTTCTCGCCCCACGCGCTCGATCGAAATCCTGCGCGCTACCGTCCACAAGGGTGCATTGCCCGACGCACAACCCATCGAATTGCCCATTCGGGCCCAGGACCAAATGGGATGGCCCAACACGGTCGAGGTGCAAACCCTTCTGGTTGCCGTGGGCGGGGGAATCCTGCCGGTGGAGCGCAGCGTGAAAGAGGCCGAAACCCTGGCCAAGTCCCTGCTCGAACGCGCCCTGGCCGGGGAAGACTTCGATGCATTGGTCGCGGCCCACTCCGATGACCCGGTCCAGAAGGGCACCCAGCCCCCGCCGGGTTACCGCTTTGCCCAAACCGGAAGCCACCCCAAGCTCGGGCAAAAGGAAGTGTACGAGATGAACAATGAGTTCCAAGAGCGTTTCAACGCGCTCGGCACGGCCAAACGCGCAGGGGAACTCGACTCAAAACAGGTGGCCGACCAAGCTCGGAGTTTGCAAATCGACTTGATGCGCCAGATCCGCAAGGTCACCACCATCCCCAAGAGCCAACGCCGGGCCCTCGCCGACCGGGCTTTCCAACTGGAGGTGGGGGAGATCCAACTCATTCCCAGGGATCCGGCCAGGACCCTTGAGGGGTACTACCTGATGCGCCGCGTCCGCTGAATGGCATGACCCCGGCTCCTGGGGCGAAGCCGGTCCCGTGGGGAACGACTGCATCTGGCGCCTGGGGGCAGGGACTGCTATTCTCCCGGCACCATGAAACAGGACCCCAATTCCGAGGAAGGCGCCGCCGAGAGACGCCATTTCATCCAGCTGGAGATCGATGCCGACCTTAAAGAAGGCCGGTATTCGCAGGTCCAAACCCGCTTCCCCCCCGAGCCCAATGGCTATCCCCACATAGGTCACGCCAAGGCCATATGCGCGGACTTCGGATTGGCCAAAGAGTACGGTGGCATTTGCAACCTGCGCTTCGATGACACCAACCCGTCGGCCGAGGAAGACAAATTCGTCTTGGCCATCAAAGAGGACATCCAGTGGCTTGGATTTGATTGGGGCGAGAATCTCTATTTCGCTTCAGACTTTTTTGAGCAACTGTATGGGTTCGCCCAACACTTGATTCGCACGGGCTTCGCCTATGTGGACCACCAGGACCTGGAGACCATTCGGGCCACCCGTGGAAACCGATCCCGCCCCAAGGATCCGGGCCAAGACAGTCCGTACCGCGAGCGAAGCGTGGAAGAGAACCTGGAACTGTTCGCGGCCATGCGCAACGGCGACTTCGAAGAGGGCGAGTGCGTACTGCGGGCCAAAATTGATATGGGCGCCGCCAACCACCTCCTACGGGATCCCGTTTTGTATCGCATCCAAAAAGCCGTCCACCACAGGACTGGGGATGCATGGAAAATTTACCCCACCTATGACATGGCCCACGGCCAGTGTGATGCGCTGGAGAACGTGAGCCATAGCCTTTGCTCCTTGGAGTTTGAGAACCATAGGCCGCTCTATGAGTGGTTGCTGGATCACCTGCCCATGGAACACAAGCCGCGCCAAATTGAATTTGCACGCTTGAACATTTCGTACACGGTGCTGAGCAAGCGGTTCCTCAAGCAGTTGGTGGAGCAGGGCTTGGTCGATGGCTGGGATGACCCCCGCCTCCCCACGCTGCGTGGAATGCGACGCCGGGGCTACACGCCCCAATCCATCCGCAACTTTTGCTCCCGCATCGGGTTGGCCCGAACCCTTTCCACGGTGGAACTGGGTTGGCTCGAAGACGAACTGCGCAAGGACCTTAACCCGGTGGCCCTGCGACGGATGGCGGTCCTAGACCCCATCAAAGTCGTGATTGAAAACCTCCCTGAAGGCGAGTCCATCGTTTGCCAGGCGATAAACAATCCTGAGGATGAAAATGCGGGCACCCGCGAACTCAACCTACGCAGGGAGATTTGGATCGAACGCGAAGACTTCCGAGAGGAAGCCAATCGTAAATTCTTCCGCCTCAAGACCGACGGTCACGTGCGTTTGCGCTACGGCTACGTCATCCATTGCCACGGGGTAGTCAAAGACGAGGACGGTCAGATTATCGAACTGCGCTGCACCTACAATCCGGAAACCGGTGATGGCAAAACGCCCGAAGGCATGAAGAAAGTCAAGGGCATCATCCATTGGGTGAGTGCCGAAGATAGTGTTCCTGCCACAGTTCATCTGTATGACACCCTCTTCACCACGCCCAATCCCATGCAGGATTCGGACGGAAAGGATTTTGTGGAACGGCTCAATCCCGAGGCCCTGGTTGTAAAAGAAAACTGCCAACTGGAACGGGCCCTGGGAGACGCGAAAGCGGGGCAACACTTCCAATTCGAACGCACAGGCTACTTCGTGCTTGACCCCAACCATGATGGGTCCAATGGCATGGTGTTCAACCGGGCTGTTTCCCTACGGGACAACCGCCCCAAAGCCAAGTAGTCCACCCCCAAGCAAGCCCGGCGGCGCCAACCGCCGGGCTTGCTTTTTTTTTTGGGCCAAGCACCCTCATGGGCACTGCCCGGTGGACACAACAACACCATCGATGGCAGCCTCCACAACACTGGGAGGAGAGCCATCCCTAGCCAGGAACCGCAAGTACAGATTCCCCGGCAAGTCCCTGGGCCAGCGCGCCAAGTACTCCTCCGTCAGCTGAACTTTGCTCCAGGCCCCGTTGGTATCGAAACCCGTTCGCCAAACGGAAGTCCAGGGGCCCTGCAACCCGGACCAGGACATTTGCAGGGTCAAGCGGTCCTCCCCATTCTCATTGACCAGTCCCAAGAAGTAATCAAACTCGATTTGAAGGGGACCGCTCTCCACGGCGATAGGTGGTGAAATGACCTCCACCCGTCCGTCATCCACGTCGCTATTGCCCCAATACTTTCCCGTGACACAACACCAGCC
>JARGOW010000496.1 GCA_029212955.1 Planctomycetota bacterium
ATGCCGAATGGCTGGGGCGCTGTTTTGAGGAATTTGCGGAGGTGCTGGCGGCCACGGGCCAAATGCGAAATGCTCTGACGGCCATGAAATCCGCTCGCAAGGCCTACATGTTGGCGGAGATCGAGTCCCTTGCGCCCCAGAAATTGCGCGCATTGGATGCACGCGTGGCGGAATGGAAGTACGAAATGGACACGGTCAAGAAGCCGTAGGCGGGGCCTTTCCAAATGTCATCGCTATCAGAATTCGCTGCCTACAAGCGGCTTCCAGGTGTGCTTGCGGGCGCAGGGGGCAGTCGGCTGGATTGGCAGAGCGGGCAGGGCATGCTCGACCTGTATGGAGGCCATTGCGTCAACAGCTTGGGGGCGGGGAACGAGTCCGTGGCCGAGGCATTGGCGAGTCAATGGAAGCGGTTGAGCTTTACCACGAATCTGATCCAGCATGCCGGACGGGATGATTTCCTCCAGGCCTGGGCCCCGCTCATGCCCCCCGGGGATTGGCAAGTCTTCGCCAGCAACAGCGGCGCTGAGGCCAACGAAAACTTGCTGAAATGGGCGTTGATGGCCACCGAACGCAAGGTCGTGGTTTGCTTTGAGGGTGCTTTCCACGGCCGTACCGCAGCGGCCAGTGCGGTCAGCGACGGCAAGGAAACGTTTCCCGCCACGCCCTTTGAAGTGCGGCGCCTGCCCTGGGGCTGCACCGATGGAATCGATGCTGACGTGGCTGCCGTGATACTCGAACCGATTCAATCCATGGGCGGAGTTGTCGACCCACCCGGTGGCTTCTTGGCGGAGTTGCGAGCGCAGTGCACGGAGAACGGTGCTTGGTTGCTGTTCGATGAAATCCAAACCGGGGTGGGGCGGCTGGGGCAGGTCTGGGCCTCCCAAGTCTTCGGGGTCGTTCCCGATGGATTCAGCACGGCCAAGGGCGTGGCCGGAGGCGTGCCCATGGGTTTGAGTTTCGTGGAGAGTTCCCAGGCTTCCAGGATTCCTGATGGGGTCACCGGCGCAACCTTTGGCGGAAACCCCCTGAGTTTGGCGGGGGCCAAGGTCGTGGCGGCCCATCTGGCCCAGCCCGAATTTCTGGCCCACGTGCGCGAGCTGTCCCAGATTTTCCGATCCTTGATCGGTGTGGGCCCCGTGGTCGGGATTCGCGGCAGGGGATTGCTACTCGGATTGGAACTGCACGATTCGGTGAGCGCATCGCATGTGAGTCAGGCTCTCTTGGAGGCGGGCATTATGGTGGGGACCTGCCGGGATCCCCAGGTCCTGCGGGTCAGTCCCGCCCTCAACTTGGCTTCGGAGTCCGTAGCCCAGTTGGGCGATGCCCTGGCGGGTATTGGACGGATGGAATAGATCGGGAACCATTCGCTCCATAAAACAAGTGGGAATCGCGCATCCGTACCCTGTTTTCCTGCGAATCAATCAATCAGAACCATGAGTGATCACAAAGCACAGCGCCGTAAATTCGCACTTCTCCGCACCGGACCCAAGGCCGGAGTCGGAGTCCTGTTGACCCTGATCCTGGGTCTCGGATCCTTCCTTTCCTGCCAGAGTACGATCCCAAACCGGGAGACTGTGGGAGAGAGATTCCCCACAGTGACCGGGGAGTCCTTGGAGGGGGAAGCGGTGTCGTTCCCCATGGGGGAGCCCTGCGTCTTGCTGATTGGCTACAAGCAGAAGGCGCAGTTCGATGCGGACCGCTGGTTGTTGGGTCTGTTGCAACTTCCCGTGGGGGTTCCCCTGTTCGAGGTGCCCACGATCAAGGGGCTCTTTCCCCGCGTGATCGGAAGCTACATTGACGACGGTATGCGTGGAGGAATTCCCTCGGAGGATTGGCAATCGGTGGTGACCCTGTATGGAAGCGATGCGGAGTCCGTGGCCCAGTTCACAGGAACCCAAGGCGGAAACAATATGCGGGTGGTGCTCTTGGACGGGGAAGGGCAAGTGCGATGGTTCCATGACCGCGGGTATTCAGCCAGGTTCTTGCTCGACCTCAAAGCCGCCATAGGAAAGCTCGTTAAGAACGGGTGAATGTGGGGCCCGTCGCTTGCGGCGATTTTGATTTTCCGGGGCAATCCCATGGAAGTTGTCGCCCGGGTGGGGTGGACTCCGGTGCGAGGCGATGGGATGATTCCCGGTGGGCGGCATGCAGGCGTTTGCATTGGAATGCCCGGGAAACGCTTCCGCTCGGACCATCCAAGCTGCCTTTCTCCAAAAAGACTATCCAGCTAATCAGCACCATGACTACCACCAGTATTTTCACCCTCGTTGTCCGTCTCTCCGGTTACTTCACGATGCTCTTCGCCGGCTACACGCTGCTGGGTTTGATGTTTGGGCCTGCGGATTTCTGGTCCAGGGGCCTTCTCATGGCCCTTGTGTACGGGGGCTTCGGCTTTGCGATCATGCTGTTGGCGCCCATGATCACGGAGATCTCCGGCGCGGATGAATCGAACGCGTAGGGATTTTGGCAGTTAAGGGTGGGGCGATGGACCCACCCCGACACCATTCTGACCGCTGGCGCCCTGTGTCTCAGCCCTGGGTTGCGTCACGACGGTGGGCGGCAATTTGCGCGCTGAGTGATTCGTAGGAAGCGTAGTCGCGGTGGCGAACGACCTTGTCATCCTTGAATTCCAGGACGATCAGGACGTCCGCGGAGAGAGTCACGAGATCCGTGGGGCCCGCGTCCGGAATACCGAGCTGGTCAGCCCGTGTTGGCCATGCGATGCGTTGCAAATAGATGGCCTGGCTGCCGGTGACAAAGGATCGGATGGGTGTGAACTTTAGGCCGCCGTTTTCTTGAATGGTGGCGAGCACCTCCTCGAAGTGCGCGCGGATGGATGGCGGACCTACGAAGAGCTGCCCTGCACCAAAGACGGCGCCGGTGGGATCTTGGAATGTGGTTTCTGGGGACCATAAGGCTTCGAGAGCATCCCAATCGCAGGCTGCGTAATGGGCCAGGTAGTCTTCGGCCTGCCGGCGAAGATTGACCTCTTTGGCGTCATTTGCGGTCACGTCTGCTCCAGGGATTTGGCGGTTGGTTACCCGGGTCAATTCCCAATAGTCCGCGTAGTCCCTGCGCTCGGCGATCAACCCATTTTGAACGTGCAAGATGGTCGTGAAGGGGCAACTGGCGTGGACGGTGCCCTTGGCGCCGGTCATGGACGGCGGTGCCGCGTAGGAGAAATCACCAAAAAGGACCGCGTATTCACCGCAGGCAAAGGACGTTGTGATGTCCATGGCGTGGTCCTTCAACCCAAAGGACTGCATGGTTCGGATGATGTTGTCGCGCCCATGAATGCCAGCGGCCAAACCCATGCCGTATTCGGCGGTGGTGGGGTCCGAAAATACCGCGTCGGGGGCGAACATGGTGGCGATGGTGTCGGCCCAGTCCCCTTCGCGGACCGTGTCGAAGGCTAGTGTGTGAAAGCGCTTGGCAACCTCGGCTGTGGTGCCCT
>JARGOW010000497.1:0-1573 GCA_029212955.1 Planctomycetota bacterium
AGCGAATCCCAATTGCCACAGATTGCTGCCCGGGTGCCGCTCCCAGAGCGCAATGGCCCCCTCGTCAAGACCTTGCTGAGGAGCTCCTGCCAGGACCCTGTTTCCTTGGACCGCTACCGCCTTTCCAAAGTAGGAATCTGCGGTCGGCGGGACGGGGTTCAATGACCCCGCATGGCTCCAGACTCCGGTCACCGGGGATCTTTCAAAAGTATGCACAACGCCAACGTGGCTGTTTGGGCTACTCGCCCATGGGTCTCCAATTGCCATGAGTTCTCCATCTAGATCCAACCCTTGGCCGAATAATCCAGTAGCCGCTCCCGCAGGAGATGTCATGGTCTGTCCATAAGACCACAGGCCCGTGGTTGAATCTCTCTCGACGACATAAACCTCCCCAGGTCCTTCATAGGGAGCCCCAATGAGAATCTGATCGCCGGAAACTGCCACATCCCCTAGAAAAATATGGGATGAAGAAGATGCAGGGGGAATGAATTTCGCCACTTGCTCCCAAGTTTGCAGTCCTACGCTTCTCTCAAAGATGTAGACCGCACTTCGCTCTCCGGGGAAATTCATGTACTCACTACTCACCACGATCGTGTCGCCATCCGTATCGATGTCGAAACCGAAGTACCTCTCACCAGGTCGGACCGGCTCTGCCGTTAGGGTCTGTTGCATCTCGAACACACCGGACACGGGACTCTGCTCGTAGATTTCAACTCTTCCGGTCATCGAAGAGGGTTGATTCAACGAAGACACGAGAACTACGCCGGATTCGAAGACGACTCTCGCAGATATAGAGCCCAGCTCCGTCGCCTGGGTGCAGACCTGTGCGATCGCGAAGCCGGATCCGATCATCAGATGAACGAGAACAATCGCTGAGGAGACTAGGAGTTTCATGGATGATTGGATCTGTGGAATCTGAATGAGGGCGGTTCTAAGGAGTGAATTCAATACGCAGCTATCCACTGAGAAAATCATATACCCCCAAAGCGGTATGTGGGCCCTGGAGCGGACAATGATCCAAGTCCTCCCTCCCTCATTGGAATGTCAGCGAAACCGCGTTGGTCATATTCGAGGTGCTGCCCGGGTTCTGGTCCCGGTACCAAACCTGGAAGTTCCAGGTCTCCCCGGCCTGCACCATGATCGGGCCCTGGGGTGAGGGGAACCAGGCCAGGTCGATGATCACGTCAAATTCGCCCGCTGCTCCGGAGTAGCGCACTTCGCCCGCGCGATTGTGGCGCCCCAGCGAGGGTCCAAAGATGCAAAGGCTACCCTGGGAGCCTCCGGGGTTTGCGATCACGCCCTGATAGGGTGAATTCAGCGCATAGCCAAACTGATTCGCAGGCAACTGCGTCGTGCGCAGGGTCAGGTTGTTCTCGCCCACCAACAGACTGCCATCCGCCGACAATGCGCCTTGCAGCCCCGCGCTGTTCAGGACGGAAGGCGGGCAATACGCCGCACCGATTCCCTCGCACACATCCAGCAATCCGTTGCCGTCCAAATCGATCCCCGTACCGTTTTGGATTTCACACCGATCCGCAACACCGTTGCCATCACAATCCTGGGTAGTCAGTCC
>JARGOW010000497.1:1583-2940 GCA_029212955.1 Planctomycetota bacterium
ATGAAAAGGGTTGCTGGGAACTGGGGGTCCCACATGGAAACCACCATAGTCCCCTCCTCCACTCCTATCCCAACGGAACCCAGTCCACTCCAGCCGGGGGCACCAGGAATTGGACCGGGCGTTATGGGCTGCTGCTCGACCCACGTCGACGTACCCGGATTGTAGACAAAGTGCCAGATTGACCCACTGCTCGAACCTTGAGGTACGCCATCCCCTGGAACTGCGATATAGGCATTGTCTCCGTCCAATGAGACGCTTTGTCCCACAAAGTCCCCGACATCCCCAAGAAAATTCACCACCTCCAAACTGAGCTGCCAGGTATTGAGGACGGGATCCCTCTCCCAGATAAATGCGCCCCCCAGGGCCATGGATCCAAAAATGTTGATGTTCGGCGCTCCGGCAATGAGGCGATCACCCTGCAGTTCCAGATCTCTGCCAAAATAGAAACCATAAGAATGAGGAGGAAACAAAACGTCAGCAATGATCCATTGATCCGCCCCATTTGAGAATTCTAGGACATGAACTCTACCGGCGGTGTTCTGTGCAGCAAGCTCGGCAACCACCATGCGGTCCATTTCGAGATCGACGGAAGCGCCGAAATACTTGTAATTGATCGTGCTTCCAGGGGGCCGAACAATGGTCTGGCCAAAGGACCAAACACCAGAAATCGGGTCTCGGTCAATCACATACACAACCCCGTCATCTTCATCGGGAGCGCCCACAAGAATCCGGTCGCCATGCACTGCGACCCCTCCATCGAATTTTCCGGAAATGGATGTAGCCGGCGGAACGAATCTGGCCACCCGCTCCCAGGTTTGAAGGTGACTATTCCTCTCAAAGACATGTACCGCACCTTCAGCAAAGGATGCGCTCATCAGAACAATGGTGTCGCCGTCCGTATCCATGCTCATGCCGAAATGGGCCTCACTGGAAATACTCGGGTCAGCCTTCAACGTCTGTTTCAACTCAAACGCCCCCGACACCTGGCTCTTCTCATAAACCCCAACCTCGCCAATCCTCGGAGGGACCAAGTCCCACTGGGCCACGAGCGCCACCCCAGACTCAAAGACAACCCTACCAGGAACACGGTCCAACATTTCCGCCTGGGTGCATTGCTGGGCGGCAACAGGTGTGCTTCCGGCGACCCAGATCGTGAGCAAGATTCCAATCGCGGGTAGGGTATTCATAGCTAAGAATGCAGGCGTGGCAATCGGTTCAAGAGGCACACCAGAATAGAGGCGGCCTCGAGGTTCTTGGGTCCAGTATAAGAATTTCGCTGCGGTTTGGGGCTGTCCCGAATTCAAACGAACTCGAGAGCACGCCAAATCATTGAAACGTCAGCGAAACCGCATTGGTC
>JARGOW010000497.1:2950-3453 GCA_029212955.1 Planctomycetota bacterium
GTGCTGCCCGGGTTCTGGTCCCGGTACCAAGCCTGGAAGTTCCAGGTCTCGCCCGCCTGGACCATGATCGGACCCAGGGGCGATGGGAACCAAATCAAGTCGACAATCAGGGCGAAATCTGAGGGGTACCGAGGATGTCGTTGACTGAACCCGGCCCCATGTGAATCCACGTTCCATCCCGCCGGAGGCCCATCCATGACCCATGTTGAGCCGACCAGCCAACCCACCCGCCCCGGCCCGTCCCACACCTGCATCAAAGCCCCCCCTCCAGGGGCCCCAGACCGCCCAAAGTGGTAGACTTCCCCCCCGAGACCCCACCTATGGCACCCAAAACCCCCTCCGACGCGCGCTTGACCCACCTCCAGAAGCTGGAGGCCGAGGCCATTCACATCATGCGCGAGGCCGTGGCCGAGAGCGAACGTCCCGCCATGCTGTACAGCATTGGCAAGGACAGCTCGGTCATGTTGCACCTGGCCCAGAAGGCGTTCTTCCCTTCGATTCCG
>JARGOW010000498.1 GCA_029212955.1 Planctomycetota bacterium
CAAACGACGGTGCACGAGGCCTTCGAAGCCTTCGAGAAGAGCATCGAAGGCTCCGTGGACCAGCACGCTTCCTTCCGATCGGCCGTCACCTCTTTGCAGGGCGACGCCAAGCCGTTTTTCGAAGGCTGGAGTACCGGCCTCGAGTCCTTCAACAGCCAGACCATCCGGATCCAAAGCCGCAAGCGCATGGAAGAGACCCGGACCACCTACGATCGCATTGTGCTTTCCAGCGAAACGCCCCTGGTCCGACTGCAGGAATTCAACACCGCCCTCAAGGATGTGGCATTGTTCCTGAGCCGTGATTTCAATGCTTCCTCGGTCCGCATGATCGAAGGTGAGCTGCGCTCCTTGATCCAGATCGCCGGAGACTTGGACAGCGACTTCGCAAAGTGCTTGGAGAACTGCAAAGGCTACTCCGAGGCTTCTGGGCTCCCGGCCCGCGTTCAAGTGCAGGAAGTGGACCAGGAAGGGACCGAGGAAACCTCCAAAAAGTAGGTCTAGCGCCGCATTGGCCGGATGGACCGGCTGCTTTCCTGCTAAAGGAATTCCAATAACCGGACGACACTCCCGCCGGGGAGCCACCTGTTGCAAGGGGGGAATCCAACTTCCCTTGCCATGAGCTGGATTGTCCTCGTCACCATGATCGTAGTCCTAGGGCTTGCCCTAGGATTCTCCATGTCCAGGCGGCGGGAGCTCCGCGCCATGCGCCAGGTCATGGCGGAGCGGGATCGGACCCAAAGATTGGGTAGCGACAAAGCCCAGCTCCAGCACCCGGTGGTCGACCTGACCCGATGCTTGGGTTGCGCCACATGTGTGGCAGCCTGCCCTGAGGATGGGGTTTTGGAGTTGGTACACGGCCAGGCCATGGTGGTAAACGGAGCGCGCTGCGTGGGTGTTTCGGCCTGTGAGCGCGAGTGCCCGGTGGGGGCGATCACGGTCACGCTCGGAGATTTGACGGATCGGGATGATGTGCCCGTGTTGTCCAGCGAGCTAGAAGCCGAAGGCATGTCGGGTTTGTTCTTGGCCGGCGAAATCACGGCCCATGCTCTGATCAAGACGGCCGTGGACCAGGGCACCGCCGTGGGGCGTGAAGTCGCCCGCCGCACGGGTTTGGAGGGGGGCTCCGACCCAGATTCGGAAGTCCTTGATCTATGCATTGTGGGCGCCGGTCCCGCGGGATTGGCTTGTTCCATGGTGGCCAAGCAAGGTGGCTTGCGATTTGCCATGCTCGACCAAGAGCAGGAACTAGGGGGCACGGTCGCCAAATACCCGCGCCGGAAGCTCGTGATGTCCATGCCCATGGAAATGCCCGGATACGGCAAGGTCAAAAAACAGACCTACGAGAAGGAAGAGCTCATGGAGCTTTGGCAGGACATGGCGAGCAGCAGCGGTTTGGAGCTACACGGGGGCCAAGTGCTGCAAGGGGTGGAGCGCTCCGAGCTCGGGCATTTTGTCGTGCAAACAGCCACGCACGAATTCAAGGCCAAGCATGTATGCCTCGCCCTCGGACGCCGGGGAATCCCCAGGAAACTCGGGGTGCCCGGCGAAGAGTTGCCCAAGGTGGCCTACCACTTGATCGATGCCCATTCCTACCAAGGACGCCGGATTCTGGTGGTTGGGGGGGGGGATAGCGCGGTGGAAGCGGCCATGGCCCTGGCCGAGCAACCGGGCAATGAGGTTAGTCTTTCCTATCGCAAGGAGGGCTTTTTCCGCATCCGGTCCAAGAACGAAGCGCGCATCAAACAATGCATCGAACGCGGAACCGTACAGGTCTACTTCCAAAGTGAATTGACCGCGATCACGGCGGATTCGGTGCGCTTGCAAGGGCTCGACGCCAAGGGAAACAAGGGCGTGACCCTGCCCAATGACGAAGTGTTCCTCATGGTGGGCGGTGTTCCTCCCTTCGAAACCCTGAAGCGCTCGGGCGTGTCTTTCGATGCGAGCCAACACGCGCCGGTGGAGACGATTGGCGAGCAAGGCAGTGGTCTCACGAACGCCCTATTGGCGGGATTGTGCAGCACTCTGGTAGTCTTGCTCTTTGTCCTCTGGCACAACGATTACTACGGGTTGCAGGAGCATTTGCGGCCAGCCCATCCGAAACATGACCTGCTTGCTCCTGCCAAGGGCATGGGCCTGGGCATCGGAATCCTCGCTTGCGTTCTCGTGGTGGTGAACCTGCTGTATTTGCTGCGGCGCTCTCCCAGGGTGCCATTCCGGTTGGGGTCGCTTCAGCATTGGATGACCGGGCATGTGGCGACCGGTATCGGCGCGCTTCTCTGCGCGCTTCTGCACAGCGGT
Organism: Planctomycetota bacterium; assembly: GCA_029212955.1. Taxonomy (GTDB): domain Bacteria; phylum Planctomycetota; class UBA1135; order UBA1135; genus NORP259. The sequence continues at coordinate 2,299 of JARGOW010000498.1, forward strand.
TTGGCTCCCAAGGACACAACGGCGGGCCACGCCCTGCTCGCGTTGGGTTTCCTGCTCGTGACCGGTTCGGTGGGTCGCTATCTATACGCCTACGTGCCTAGGGCCGCGAATGGCAGGGAATTGGAATTGCACGAGGTCACGTCGAGCCTCGGTCAGCTTGCCGAGGAGTGGGATCAAGGCCACCGCGAATTCCGTCAATTGGTGCGAGGCCAGGTTATGGAGCTCATCGAGCAAGCACGTTGGAAAGGCTCCTTCCTGGGTAGGGCTGCGTCCTTGGCACTCTCCCGATGGAAACTACGCGGACGACTCCATCGATTGGAGAAGCAGGGCGCGGACATGGGTGTGGATGCGGGTCAAGTGCATGCCACCTTGTCCCTGGCGCGCTCGGCCCACCGCTCGGCCACCATGGCAACCCACTTCGAAGACTTACGCGCGCTGATGGGAACCTGGCGCTATCTACACCGCTGGGTTGCAGCGTTGATGGTCTTGCTCGTCATCGCCCACGTGGCTTTCGCGCTGTATTACGGCTTCTCCTTATCCGGTGATCCCGCCGGCAGTACCCCATGAAAGGTCTCAATCCCAATATCCTGATTGCCCTGGCGTCCTGCCTGGGAGTCGTTGCTTTGGTGGCCAAGGATGTCAAGCGAAGCGGCCCCGGCGTGTTGAGCGCGGTCCACGGCCAAGTGGAGGAGTTGACGGGTTCCGATTCGTGCAATCAATGCCACGGGGATACCAGCACGTCGCCGGATCAAGCCTGCATTGCCTGTCACGCGGTCATCGGGGAGCACATTGGCTCAGGCAAGGGCCTACACGGTTCTTTGGGCCCGCAGGTGCAGAGGGCATGCGCGCTTTGCCATAGCGAACACCACGGGGCCGGCGCCGCCCTGGTGAATACACGCACCTTTTTGGTGGCCGGAATCGAGGACGTTCAGGAATTCGACCATGGCCTTGTGGGTTATGACCTGGCTGGGGCGCACACGGATTTGGGTTGTACCGAATGTCACGTGAATGCGAAAACCCCAATCTTGCCGATGGGGTCGACACGCTACATCGGCCTCAGTCAGGATTGCGCCAGCTGTCACGAAGATCCCCACGGGGGGCAAATGCAGGCCAGTTGCTCTGCTTGCCACAACCACGCAAGTTTCGACAGCTTC
>JARGOW010000499.1 GCA_029212955.1 Planctomycetota bacterium
GCTCGCTTGGCGTCCAATTGATCTTGAGCCGCATCCAGCAAGCGCTCGAAACCATCATCGGTGCCGGCGGCCAGTTGGGTTTTGGCCTGGGCCTTAGCCCGGGTTTGCGGCTTCAGGATCGAGCGAATGCCACCCCCAGCCGCCTTGGGTTGGATTTTGGCCGCACCGGGAGCCTTTTGGCGCTCGTTCTGCACCATCTCCGCATCGAGCTCGGCCAATAGGGAGACACTCTTCTCTCCTAGGCCCAAGGCGAAGGTACGGTCGTAACAACGCACCACAGCCACTTGTCGGCGCGAGCCCATGGGCAGCACGTCGACGATCTCGAGGGAGCGCTTGGAGCCCTTCAGCCCAAAGCCACCCTTATGGATGAGCTTGCGAACTCCAAAGGCCGACAGGACCAGGATGACCGCAACGCCACCGAGAACGGCGAAGTAGCGGCTGAGGTCCGGCCCTTGGGGCTGGGGTAGTTCCTGGATCATGGCCAGGGTAGTGAGCATTTGCATGGTGGTTCGAGCGGGTTGGACTCACCCGTAAGCAACGCCCGTGCCAACCGTGCTTTCGGCCTCCACACACCCCAAATACACCTGGAGGCCTTGTGCACAAACTGGCCACTGTTGAGTTTTTCAACACCCGTTGCTTCTTTCACCAGTGCCGTTTTTTACATCACCAGACCCGATTCTGGCGGAATTCCCAACCACCGAAAATTCTTCCCACCAGGGGCACACCCCCACGCAACCATTTTGAGAAACGGCCCGATATCAGGGAACGCCGCCATTTCCCGGGGGCCGCCCGATCCCAGCGATCCGGCTCCCACCACCCCCGAACCGGCCCACAGATATGAAGGACATCGAGAACAAGCAGAACGACCTGGCATTCGACCCCGACATCATTCAAGCACCTCTGCCCGAGGTGGATGTCCCGCAAACGCCGCCCGAAAGCCTGATGAAGCTCATGGCGCCCCCCGCCACCAAGCACTCCTGCCTGGCCTGCAAATCCGTGTACAACTACACCATTCAGCGCTGGGATCAGATGCCCCTGTCCGTCCTGGGCCTACCCCGCTCCGAGCGCGAGGCCCGCATGATGCAACGCCTCGTGATGGACGTGCGCCAATGCGCCAACTGCGGCCACGTCTTCCACACGGACTTCGATTACGACAACATCCCCTACCGCACGGGTTCGAACCTGGTCTACAACGACGGTAGTAGCTGGCGTCAATACCACGACGATCTGGTGGACGAGTGGGTCGCGGACTTCAACCTTCGTGGCAAGCGCATCGTGGAGATCGGCTGCGGCGAGGGCATGTTCCTCGAGCGCCTGGCCCAGCACGACAACCACTGCATCGGTTTCGAACCCGGCCCCGACGCGGATCGCGCCAAGGCCCGTGGCATCGAGGCCTACGCGGAATACTTCCAAGGCTCTCGCCTGTTCGACCTCAAAGCCGACGCACTAATCTGTCGCCACGTCATCGAACACCTGGCCAACCCTCTGGACTTCCTCGAGGACATTTCCATCGCCTGCTGCGAGGCCGATCTCTCCCCGCTCTTCTTCGCCGAAGTGCCCCTGATCGAAAAGGCCATGGAACAGCACCGGATCAACGACTTCCTGTACGAGCACGTGTCCAACTTCACCAAAAACTCCTTCCGCACGCTCTTTGAGCGCGCCGGATTCGAGGTTTTGGACATCCGCGCACGCTTCCACGACGAAGTGGTCACTATCGTGGCGAAACCCCGCCCAAACCCCCTTCAGAGGGCGATTCGACGGCGAGTCGCTAGCTTCAATCGCAGCATTTCCGACCAGATCAAGAACGTGCAAGACACCTTGCAGGGTTGGAAGCGCGATGGCCAACGGGTGGCGCTTTGGGGCGGCACAGGCAAGGCCGCGGCGCTGATCAACATGATCGGAATCACCAAGGAACTCGCCCCCATCGTGATCGACTCCGACGCCCGCAAGGCTGGCGGTTTCGTGCCCGGCACCGGCCAAGAGATCCATACCCCCGACTACCTGGAAACCCATCCGATCGACCACATCCTCATCTGCACCAACTGGCGCGCCCGGGACATCGAACGCGAAATCCGAGAGGACTGCGGCCTGGACTGCGACTTGTATGTGTACTTAAACCAAGGCTTGCAAAAATTGACCACGGAGTGCGCACTTTGAACCATCCCGTTCACCACGACATGGATCGAGTGGAAGCAAGCCTGTACCTTGCGCTCGAAACCCAGGAAGCGATCGAGGGGAGAGATGAACCCAGGGCTATCGAAGCCGCTTCGGCGTTGATGGCCGCTTCGTTCGATAACCTGGCCGCATTCGCCGAGCCAGGCGAACTCGAATCCCGCAACCTCATCCATGAGGTGATCTCGCGGTTGCTCGTGGAACTCATTTTCGCCGATGATGTGAACGGCAAATTTTGGGAGACCATTGTCTTCCCAAACGAAATTGGAGTCATGAATGCTCCCACCTGGATTAGCCACATCAAATGGGCCCGGCTATTCGAATCGACCGTACCCAAAACACCGGATCTAACGCCGGAAATGCTCGCCCAATCTAGCTTGAAGCAACAAGCCAAGGCTCTGGGCCGGTATTGCTCAACCCACGACGCTTCATCCGCATTGGATGTTGCCGCAATCCTTCCTCACATCCGGCCCAGGCTGATTCCCTACTTCTCCACTTGGATTACGGGCACCTACCTACAAACGCCCAGCCGGATAGAGAGCAACGAGGTCATTCGCAACCAGCAGAATGCCCTCCAAGCCCTCCTGGACCATATGGACCAGTGCGCCGATCCCATCGCCAGCTCGCTTGCGGAGATCAACACACCCTTCAGGCTTTCCTATCGGGATGGTTTCCCGGTGAAACGGGCTGCAGAGTTCATCAATGGACGCCAAACCCGAGAGCTCGCTTCCAAGGTTTGGAGCGGCGAAACGGGACCGGTTCCGGTGGAAATCGACGAGCAACTCGATGGGCTGCAAGGCCACGAAACCGCCGTGTTCTGCCCCAACTGGCGCGAGAGCCATGTGGCCTATCGGTGCCTCGCTGGAATGCTCGACCAGGCGCAAGCCGATGGCATGCCTGCCATCATGGTGCACCCGCCCCATTCCACATTGAAAGGAAAACGCGCCGATGCATGGGTGGATCAAACCGTCGAGGTCAACCTGCCTGGCAATCAACCTCTGCTTGTGGAAATGGGCCAAGCTGTTGATGCCATTCGCTCCAAGAACTTGGACTTCATGTTCTATCCTGAAGTCACCCCTTCGAACAACACCGCCATCATGGCCACGCACCGTATGGCCCGGGTACAGGCGGCTGGATACGGATTCCCCCTCACCACGGGCTCCCCGAACATGGATTACTTCATCGGCGGTTCCGAGGTCGAAGGAAGCGGCGATGATTACTCCGAGCAGCTGATCCTCCTGCCTGGACTAGGCGTTAGCACGATCGTGCCACCCAGCAG
>JARGOW010000500.1 GCA_029212955.1 Planctomycetota bacterium
AGGCCGGTCGCAATCCGGTCATCGTCCATGCAACTTCCGGCGATTTCTAGGTGCGGAGGCGTTGCGAGTCTTGACCGTTTGCGTGCGGGATCAGCGCTTGCGATACACGGCCACGATGGTGTGTGCGTACAGGTTCAGGTAGCGCTCCAGGTTGGGCTGACGCAGGCGGCGGTATCCGCGCGCGATGGCTGGGCGTGGTTTCTCTAGCACTACCATTTCTTCGATCTCCAAATTGTGACGTTTGGCTTGGCCTTCGAGGAAGTCCTTGGCTTCGAGCAGGCTGAAGTACCAGCGGTGGCGGTCCACAGGCTTGTCCAAGGGCAACCCGTAGTGGGCGATGGAGCCGTAGCCGCGCTGCATTTGACGCCGCCCGCTGTTCCAGTTGTTGGGCAGGGATATCAGAAGGTGGCGCCCGCTCACGCGCACCAATTCCTCGAAGATCTCGTGCAGATTCTCCAGGTGCTCGAGCACGTCCGTGCAAGTCACCGCATCCCACTGCCCATCCTCAAACGGCAGCTTCCCGTTCTCCATCAGGTTCTGCCGAATGTCCGCTGCATCAGATATGTCGATGCCCGTGTAGCGGTCGGCGCCCACAAAATCGCGCAGCACCGCTTCGTCGCAACCCACATCCAACACGGAACCCTGCAGGGGCTCCCGGAAGCGCTCGCTAAAGAACCGGGGCCGATCCTGCCGCGTACCAAACTTGATGAATTCGCGTTTCATGCCTGGGAGTATACGACTTCCGGCCCCGCGCTTCCCCGTTTACTCTTTCCCAGGGCCGGGTCACGCCCAAATCGGACCTAGCGCAGGAAGCGGCGGCATTCGAGGGCGGTGCGGGAGAGGGCGCTGGCTTCGTCGTGGATGAGTTTGTCGTCCATCATGGGTTGCCAATTGTGCGTCCAGGGTTCGACCAGGCCGCGGTGGGTTTCGGTGGGCACGACCAGGATTCCGCCGGGGGCGTCGATGCCGAGCAGGTCCCAGCTGGAGATGGTGCGGCGGCGGTAGCCTTCAGGTTGGCTGTGGTCGTTGACCAGTGCCTGGTCTGCGGGCAGGTCGAGCAGGTTGAGGCCCACGGTCCAGTCGGCGCGGTTGCTCGGGTCGGCTCCGATCAATTCAAGCAGGGTAGGGACCAGATCCACGTGGCTGGTGGCGCGGGTTTCCACACCGGGCGGGACCCCAGGGCCGGATAAAACGAAGGGCACGTGGGCCTGCTCCTTTGTGAAATTGGACGTGTGACCCCAGAAGCCGTTCTCCCAGAATTCTTCCCCGTGGTCGGCCGTGATGATCAGGATCGTGTTCTCCCATTCCCCGTGTGCCTTCAGGCTCTCGACCATGTCGTGGACCACGCGGTCCGCGTGCAGAACCGAGTTGAGGTAGCGGTTGTAGATGAGCTTCTTGTCTTCGTCGGAAGCGTTCTTGGCCAGGTCCCGGTAGTTCACCTTTTCCATGTAGGGCTCGAAAAGCGGGGCTCCTTCCGGCGGATCCGGGAAGGAGTAGGTCTGGTGGGGAGCGTCCAGAACGGCGAAGGTGAAAAGGGGCTTGTCGTCCTTGCCCTCCGCTTCGAGTTTCGTGAGCCAGGCCTCGAAGGCGATGGCCATGGAAGCGTCGCGTTCCCCCGGTGTGTCGCCTTCCAGGTCGTCGTTTACGTCCTCTTCCATGCGGACCCAGGCCGTGGAGCGCAGCTCGGGGTAGTCCATGGAGGCCGTGGACAGAATGTACTTTTCGTAGTCCAGCTCCATGAGGCTATCCACGAGAACCGGCGAGGTGCTCTCGGTGTACACCGGAATCCAATAGGAGCCGTGCAAGCCGTAAATCATGGAGAAGAGACCAAAGCGGGTGGCATTGCCGCCGCTGTAGTGGTCTTTGAATACCCTGGCCCCGTTGGCAGGGTCATCCACATAGGCCTGCAGGTGGGGCATGGAGTCGGAGTTCATCACGTCCTCGCGCACGGAGTCGATGGTGATGACCACGATGTTGGGGCGTTGGCCTTCGAAGTCCGCGAACACGGGCTTGCTGAGCGGGTAGTCCAGCAAAATGCCGCCGCCGCTCAGGTCCACCTTGGGCCGGTCCTCGAGCACGAAGCCAAAGCGCTTGCGCATCATGCGCTTGATGGTCAATCGTTGGTAGAGCGGGTAGACCCGTGCCAGGGCGGTCACACGGCGGTCGCGGTACAGGTCCGCGTGGGCGTAGATGGCCTTTTCCGCAAGCAGGGTGGGCAGGAGCAACCACAGCAGAATGTGCTTGGAGCGCGGACGGAAGCCGCCGGGGGCGCGCTTCAAGAGGAAGCGGAACAGGAACCATTCGGCCACGAAAATGAAAACGATCTCCAGGCCGGTGAAAAAGTAATCACTGGTGCTGAAGTGGATCGCATCACCTGCCGCCGGGTTTTTGATGGTGGCCCACACCATTCCGTTGAAGTGGTAGCGGAAAGTGCCCCAGATCTCCGTGTCCGCCAGGATCGCCACCAGGCAAAGACCCCAAACCGTGGCGAACACGGCGGTTAATGAACGCCCCGCATTGCGCGGCCAAACCAGGGCCAGGACCGTGGAGATCAGGGCCGGCAGGAAGGTCAGGAAAAACGCGTTAGACACCAGGGCCAGGTGCAGGAAGCTCCAGGCCTTGATCGAACCGCTGGTGTTCACATTGTCCGTGTAGCGGTAGTGCAGCAGGGCCGCGGCCACAACATTCCAAATCCAAAAGCGCGCGGTGGCGCCCAGGAAACAACCGCGGCCGGGTTGGGATAGGTGGCGGGCAAAGGCTCGCCCGATCGGACCCAGGCGTTGCAACATGCCACCCTTGTGGCCTTCCAGAGTGGCATCCATGGTGAAATTATTGGGGTCGCTTGCCGCGCAGCACAACCGTGCGCGAGGTGAGCATGGTCCAGCCGTTGCAGGCCTTCATCCAGGCGTCGTTTTCCTGGGCGATTTCGGGTGCCTTGCGCCAAATTCGGCGCGCGGCAGCCAAGCGGCCCAGCAGTAGAAGAGGGGAGAAGATCACAGCCCAAACGGAGGCCGAGGCCTTGCGCCGATCCCCGTGGAAATCGATGTCCGTGAGTCCCGACCTCAGGGCCGTGTACGCCAGGAAGTAGGGCGCGATGGGGTGGATGTGCCCGCCGCAAAGGCGAGGATCGTGAACCTTGAGCGGCAAAGGGTCGTACAGGTGGGCGAATCCCCAGGTGAGGGTCCGGACCCGGGAGCCCATGTGGTGGGTGTTGGGCGTGGTGACGATGACCAGGCCACCGGGTTTGACGATGCGCACCAGTTCGCGGATGAAGGCGAATTGGTCCTCCACGTGTTCGATGACCTCCACGCTGATAACCGCATCGAACGTGCCGTCGTCGAAGGGCAAACGCCCGTCCGCGTCGGTTTTGTGGCATTGGATCCTGTCGTACTCGAAGGAGTCGGGGATCAGGTCGCAGGCGAAGATGTGCTCGGCCGGATCGAGCC
>JARGOW010000501.1 GCA_029212955.1 Planctomycetota bacterium
AAACCATTTCGCCGAAGTCCAAGCCCTGATCGAAACCCCCGACGCGGCCCTCTCCGCCCTGAAGCGACACTTCAAGGACGATGAAACGGTCATGGTCATGCGATTGCGGCAGCGTATCGAAAAGCGCCAACTCGACATCGAAAACGAGCAGCGCCAGGATTGGTTGAACGCCTACAAGGACGTCCATGATGCCGCCCGTAGCAACACCCCCCAGGTCGCGCTTGAAGCCATCCGAAGCCTGCCCCAGCCGCCTCGACTGCTCTTGCTCAAGGCTGCATATCCCCCCATTACCGATCTGTACCTGCTGCTCGGAGAGCATCTGCAGGAACAGCTTTCGGAACAGGGGGAAGTCCTTGCGTACTCGGACTCCCAGAAGGAGGCTGAGCAACGACTTTTGGACCTTTGCACAGCCACTGAGGAAGCGCTAGAAGACAAGGAGTCGCGCTTCGCCCAGGTCAAGACGCTCAAAGCGACCCTCGCCAATTTGCGCAGCGAAATCTCCGGGAGATCCGAAGATCGTTTCCAATTGGAAGAAAAGAATCGCCATCACCAAAACCTGCAACGACAGGATGAGCTTCGCGAGTTGGCTGTGAAAGCCGAGGAGAAGGGCGACTATGAGCGGGCCTTGCATTTCTACCAGGAGATCCTGGGTGGAGAGCTCGATCCGCGGGTCCGAGATTACATCCAACCCCAGGCTGAAACCTTGTCCAGCATCTTGCTGGCCATCGATGAAGCGCGGGATTTGGCCCACGGTGGGGAACACGATCGCGCCCTGGAATTGTTGGACGAACGCATCGAAAACAAGGACCACCTGGCGCGCATCATCATGCCCTGGAAGGTGGCCAGTTTCCCCACCGGTGTTCGCGTCACAACCAACAAGGGTCGGTCCTACACCACGCCTTTTGAGATTGAAACCGCCACCCAGGAAAGCCTGGAGCTGACCTTTTCTTCTCCGGGATTCCTATCCCAGACGGTCACCGTGGACAAACCCCAGGACCTTTCCATTTATCTGGAGCGGACACCGGAAAGCACTTGGCGGTCCGCCGGTCGGGTGGATGCCATTCCGGTGCCTTACCAAGGGGACCGGATCGTCGTCGACCGTAGCGGCTCCATCGCCCGCCTCAAGCGCAACAACGGCCTTGAGTGGAAAGCCACCATCCCGACCCTGTCCGGCGTGGCCCGGGCTCCTGTGTTCTTCCCCGGTGGCTCGGACAAGCTCCTCTTGATCACCGAAGAGGGCGCGGCCTGGCTCGTCCACGTTCAGGATGGCAAATTGGAAGGCCCCTGGGAATTGGGGTCCCCTCCTCGAGTAGGTCCCCTGGTAAACAGCTCAGCCATCCATGTTCTGCTGGCCAATGGGGCTTGGGCCCAATGGGAATCGACTCTTCAGCCCGAAATGCTCCGGAGCGGTTCGGAGCCCTACGAAGAGGAGTCCAGCCAAGCCTATCGCTACGGCCCTCCCAACGGCATGCAAGTCCTGCGCAGCCGCGAAGGTGAGAGTTCCTCGCTCAAGAGTCGATTCACCGGCTGGAGCGCCACGGTATCGCCCGATGGTTTGATGGTTACGCCGCCGGACGGCCCGGGAGGCTTCTCCACCCAGATCGAAGGCCAGTGGACCTTCATGGCCTGGGAACCCGCCGGAACGGATTGCCCAGAGGGTCGACTGTGGCTATCGGATGGCCATGGCTTGCGGTCCTTTGTACCGCGCCCGAAATAGGGAGCCATTGCTCGGGAGCGGGGATAGAATGACGCCATGCGCGCATCTGTCCCCGCCCTTATATTCCTGTTCGCAACCTCGGTCGCCTGCACCTCCAAAGCTCCCCTAACGGCAGAGCAAATCTCGGAGCGAAAGCACAATGAGGCTTGGCTGGAGTCGAGTGGGCATGAGGTTACCCACGAACTGCCCGATGGCTGGGAGTTGGGAACCGCCCGTCAATTCGCCCAAAATTTGGCGGATTGGGAGCTTCCGACTCCCTTGCTTTGGAGTCAAGCGGCCCATACCCAGCTCAGTGAGGCCCTTCTCAGCCCGAGCACCACAGCGGCAGCAGCGCAGCTAGCGGTGCGTGCCGCATTGCTGCTGGCCAAGGATTCCTCGGACCGCAGCCACACCAGCTTGCTCATCCGATTGGAACGGCGCCAGGCTCCCGCAGAACGGGGTCGCCAGGGGGTCGAAGTTGTTTGCGCCAACGTCCTAGCCGAGCAGGACTCAATCCCCGAAAGTTCCTTGAGAAGCCTGCACAAACTGGCGACGGGCCTCTCCCCCCATCCGGACTTGGACGTGCGTGTGGAATGCGCCCGGGCCTACTTGGCGCACATACCCCAAGCCAGTGAGGGACAAACGCCCCTGCGCGCCAGGGAGTGCTTGAGGTTTCTGATCAAAGTCTTGCGCTCGGAGACACCCGCTCAGAACGCCGATCCTATCGTTTGGGATCGCGTGCGAACCGTGGCCTGGCCCAAGGGCCGGGCTGCAGAAGAAGTGACCCGCTGGTTTCCCACCGAAGTCCCGTTCCGAGCGGACGGTCCCTGGCAGGACCAGGTGGATTGGGCCCAGGCGGCATTCGTTGGCCTTGGCCTTTGATCCCGGCGTTTCTGGTTCCCCCAGCTAGCAATGAGTGCAATGGAATTTCCATTCGGCATCACCCGCTCGAGCACGCCCAATAGGCTCCCAAAAAAAGCAGGGGAGCACAGACTTTCGCCTGCGCCCCCCTGCTTGATCCTGGCGGAATGCCTACGGTCGAATGCGCGACATCATGCGCGGGAAAGGAGCCGCTTCGCGCACGTGTTCGATGCCGGCAATCCAGCCCACAACCCGTTCCAGTCCAAGGCCAAAGCCCGAGTGGGGCACGGAACCAAATCGGCGCAAGTCCAGGTACCAACCAAACTCTTCCATGGGAAGCTCGTGCTTCTTGATGGACTCCATGAGCACGTCCAAGTTTTCCTCACGCTGGCTGCCCCCGATGATCTCCCCTACGCCCTCAGGTGCGATCATGTCCATGCAAAGCACGTTGGTGGGGTTGGACGGGTCCTCCTTCATGTAGAACGATTTCACGGTCTTGGGATAATGCGTGATCAGTACAGGCTGGTCATGCATGGCGGAAAGGATGCTCTCGTCGGGTGCGCCGAAATCGTCCCCGGCCACGAACTCGGATCCGGGGTGCTCCAACAGAATCTTGCTGGCTTCGTCGTATGTGATCCGAGGAAATCCACCTTTGATGCGTTCGAGCATGGTGATGTCGCGCTCGAGAGCTTCCAATTCCGGCCCACGCCGCCGCAGCACATCGGACACGATGCGCACGATCAGGTCCTCGCCCAACTGCATGACATCCTCCAAGCTGGCAAAAGCCACCTCGGGTTCTAGCATCCAGAATTCGGTGAGGTGTCGACGGGTCTTGGACTTCTCGGCCCGGAAGGTGGGGCCAAAGCAATA
>JARGOW010000502.1:0-1436 GCA_029212955.1 Planctomycetota bacterium
TGGGTTTCCTACTGCAAAGGAGTTTTTGATGGATCATCGACAAATAAAACGAGGGTGGGATTCCATGGGCAAGGGACAGAAGTCCCTGTGGTGTGCATTGATCGTGTTTGGCGTGCTGGCGTGCTCCAGTCGACTTTGGTCGGAAGATGAAAAGGGACCCCAGCACGGATGGTGGCCGGGCAATGGCCCTGTGGTCTCCCACGATTCGTTTCCCTTGGATTGCATGCTGTGTCACACGGGCAAGGACTGGTACACCATGCGCGCGGACTTTGAATTCGATCACTTGGCGCAAACCGGGGTGGCCCTGGAGGGAGCCCACACCCAGGCCCAGTGCCTACGCTGTCACAACGACCGAGGCCCCGTGGCCAGTTTTGCCGCCCAAGGTTGCGCGGGCTGCCACGTGGACGTGCACGAGGGCAAGCAGGGCAAGTCCTGTCAGGATTGCCACAGCCAGGAAAACTGGAATTTGCTGGGGGCCATCATGGACCATGCGCGCACACGCTTTCCCCTGATTGGAGCCCACGCTGGAACCGCCTGCCGGCAATGCCACGTGGGTATCGAAGTGGGTAACATGACCCCCTTGGACGTGGCCTGCGAAAGCTGCCATGGCGGCATCGAAGCCCTTGTTCTCGATCCCGACCACACGGCCTTGGGCTGGGTGCAAGGTTGCGACGAGTGCCACCAGCCCACCACCTGGGGCGGCCAAGGGTTTGTTCACAATGCGTTCTCGCTGACCGGGGCCCACGCCCAGGCCGATTGTGCCCAGTGCCACCTGGGCGGCGTCTATGGTGGTGCTCCGCGGGATTGCGTGGATTGCCATCAGACCGATTACGACGCCACCACGGATCCCAATCACATGGCAGCGGGATTTCCCACGGATTGCCGGTTGTGCCACAACGCCACCAGCTGGGCCCCGGCCCTATTCACCCACAACACCTTTGAGCTCACCGGATCCCACCGGTTGTTGGGTTGCGCCCAGTGTCACACGGGGGCTGTTTTCGCTGGGCTTCCAAGCAACTGCGTGGACTGCCACCAGGATGACTACGACAACACGGCGGAACCACCGCACTTGGCAGCGGGTTACGCCACCTCCTGTGACGATTGTCACAACACCAACACATGGGACGATGCGGTTCTAGATCACAGCATCTACCCGCTGACCGGGGCCCACGTGGCCGCCGACTGTTCCCAGTGTCACGTGGGAGGAGTCTTCCTCGGATTGCCGAACAACTGCGTGGATTGCCACTTGGCGGATTACCAGGGCACAACCGATCCCAACCACCAAGTCCAAGGCTTTTCCACAGCCTGCGACGGCTGCCACACCACGGTTATGTGGGACGGGGCTGTATTCAACCATTCCTTCCCCATCACGAACGGGGATCACGGCGGGTTTGCCTGCACCGAATGTCACCTGAGCATCGGCTCCAACGACTTCA
>JARGOW010000502.1:1446-3422 GCA_029212955.1 Planctomycetota bacterium
GGTCTGGCTCGGCCTCACGCTCGGATGCACCCACTGCCACGATCACCGCGAGTCGGAGATGGATGACAAACACGAGGACGAGAATGGCTACGTGTGGCTCACCTCCGCCTGCTACAGCTGCCACTCCAACGGCGAGGCCGATGACTTCCCCGTGGCAGGCCCCCGGTTTCGCCGTGGTCCCAATCTGGGCCCGGATGCCCAAAAGGAGAGCACCCAGCGCGAATTGCTACGCCCCCGCTGATTCCGGGGTTGGAGTTGCTGTCTACGAGGGCTGCGGGCGGGCAGCCCTCTTTTTGTCGGATCGCCTTCCGGGATCTTCGCCTTCGATGGCGCACAAAATGGTGTGCTGGACCAGGCCCTTTTGGAGCACGCCAGGCCTCGAGATGGGCCTTGCAAGGGGCCGGTCCCAGGCCGCAGCGAGGTCGCGAGCCTGTGCTGATGTGTGCGGGTCGTGCTGCTCCTTGAACTGGAAATGGAGGGATTCCCTGGCAAGTTCTCCAACGGGATGGCTTCTCAATCCCAGACCATTGCATGGGGAATGGGGCTCAGGGGGCCTCTTGGGGGCCGCCTGGGAGTCTTTAATCCCAGGCCGAGACAGGTGGATGCAGGTTCAAGGGACCACCCGAAAAAGTGTTTGTGCGCCAACGTCCCCGTTTGGCGCCCGTAGCAAGGCTAGAGCCATTCGATGCAGAATCAGACCAGCCACGCCTATACAATGGAGGGACCGACGCCCATGAAGTCATCCCGCCCCTCCAAAAGTAGCCCTGCCGGGGACCCGTCCCAGGTGGAAGGTGCGTCTGCCGAGGTCCAGGAGCCCGTTGGGCCCACCCCCCGGCAAGTGGATGAAGGCCTGGTACGCAGGGCCCAATTGGGTGAGGAAGAGGCCTTTGCCGAGCTGGTGGGGCGCCACCAGAGCCGCGCCTGGCGCGTGGCACGGGGCCTGGTCCGTTCCGATGAGGACGCCCAGGACATTGCCCAGGAAGCTTTCATGCGGGTCTTCCGGGGCCTGGAGCGCTTCGATTTCAAGTACGCATTCTCCACCTGGCTGTACCGCATCGTGACCAACCTGGCCATCGATCATCTGCGCAAGCAGCGCGGCCACGTGAGCCTTTCGGGCGGCGGGGATGACGACGAGTCCGGCAACCTGGCCACGGACCTACCCGACCACCGGGACGAACGTCCCAGCGACGCAATCGTTTCCCGGGAGATGGCCTCCGAGGTGCGCGGCATCTTGGACGGTCTGGCGGATCACTTCCGCACGGCACTGGTGCTGCGCGAGTTTGAAGGGCTTTCTTGCCGGGAGATCGCCGAGGTGGTGGGAGCCACCCAGGTGACCGTGCGTTGGCGATTGCACCGGGGCCGCAAGCTCTTCTTGGAGGCGTGGAATCGCAAACAAGAGGGGGACGGAGCCAAGAACACACTAGGGGAACAAGACCAGGCGGGGCCTGGCGAGGATGGATATGACCATGAATGAAAACGGTTACACAAATGACCCTGGGATCTGCGAGGGGGTCCTGGATCTTCTGCCTTTGTATGAAGGCGGGGAACTCGAAATCGAACAGGAGGGTGACCTCCGCGAACACCTGGATGCTTGCACGGCATGCCACGCCCAGTGGGTTGTGGGCAAAAAAGCCATCGCCATGCGCCAGGAAGCTTGGACCCAGGACGCGGGTAAAACCCCGGACCTGTGGACCGGCGTTCAATCCCAATTGCGTGCGGAAGGCTTGACCGGTCAGGCCTCGGTGGTTGAGGAGACTCGCGGCAACCTACTGCGCTTCCCCGCCCTGCGCTTTGTGGCCGCGGCCGCAGCCCTGGTGGCGATCGTCGCCGTGGGTAGCCAGTTCATGGGTGCCGGCCCGGGGTCGAGCGATCTACCGAACGGCGGAAACCTGGTGGCTGAAAACGAGCGTGCCACCGACCCGATCGTCGGACCGAGCCACGGGGACGCAGCCGTGTCCAGCGGCGTGGAAGCCACG
>JARGOW010000503.1 GCA_029212955.1 Planctomycetota bacterium
CGCGGCTTGGTGGGCGAGCCCCTGGCAACCCACGTTCGACGATTGCGTTTGGAGCGCGCGGCGCTCCTGCTCCGCACCGGCCAGGAGCCCATCATCCAGATCGCCTTAGATTCGGCCTACGACTCCCACGAAGCGTTCACCCGGGCTTTCAACCGCGCATTTGGCATTTCGCCATCGCGCTATCGGGACGGTGAGCCGCCCCGGCACTTACCGGCACCCAGCCACACCCACTTCCAGTCGCCCAACGGCGGTGACATCACCTACGAACCCATCCAATACGACATGAGCTCCCGAGAAATCCAAATCAAAACCTACCCCAAGCGACGCGTTGCATTCCTTAGGCACGTGGGCCCTTACATCGAGGTCGGACCCACCTGGGGCCGGTTCTGCGGAATGCTGGGACCCCTCGGTTTGCTAGGGCCTGAGACCAAGATCTTTGGCGCGCCCCACGACGATCCCGACGTCACCCCCCCCGACAAACTTCGTTACGACGCCTGCGTGGAAGTGGACGATTCCTTCGAGCCCAAGGGCGAATTGGGTGTTCAGGAATTGGGCGGCGGAAAGTACGCGGTCCTGGTACACGAAGGCCCCTATGAAAACTTCGGCCAGTCCTACGGCGAGTTGTACGCCCGTCAATTCAGCGACGGCAAAAGCAAACCGGGCGAAGGACCGTGCCTGGAGTTCTATCTCAATAGCCCCGAGGACACCGCACCCGCCGATCTACGCAGCGAAATCTGGGTGCCATTGGCCGAGTAGCCATTCACAATTTGGAGTCAGGTGCCACGTCTAGCCTCAACTAGACTTCAACTCCGCCAGCTTGTCGTTGTAGGCTTTGCCTACGGCATTGCGTTCCAGGAGGGCCAAGACCTTGCGCGGGTTTTCTGCGTCCACAACCGGGAGTGCGCTGACCTGTCGACGGGTCATGAGGCGTTGCACATCGTGCAAGCTGTCATTGAGCTTTACGGTGGTGACCTGCTCCGACATGAAGTCGCTGACAATCACCATGTCGGTGATGGCGTCTTCCAGGAAAATGCGCCGTAGATCCGTCAGGGAGAAGATGCCCACCAGGCCCTCATCGCTGATAACGGGGAAGTGGGTTTCGTGGGATTCGGCCACGATGCGCATGGCGCCACGTAGAGTCACATCCTCGTGGATCAGCGTGGGTTGGCTGACCTCCGTCAGCACGTCCGAAACCTTCATGGATTGCAGCACATCGATGACGAAATCTCCCGCGTGCGCGGGGGAGTTGATCGGTGAGGTGACCTGGGACTTGTACAAGGTCCACCGGTTGGACAGGAGCATGTGAATCACGGCCACCAGCATGAGGGGCGCCAGCATGTGGTAACCGCCGGTCATCTCGGAGACCATAACCACGGCTGCAATCGGGGTCTTGGCGGCTCCAGCGAAGAAGCCACCCATTCCGACCAGGGCCAATGCCCCAGGTTGAATGCCCGGGATCATGGTGTGGGCGAAGGTGCCCACTCCAGCACCGACGAGTGCGCCGATCGCCAGGGCGGGGGCAAACACACCACCAGAGCCGCCCGAAGCCACGGAGAGGGATGTGGCCAAGATCTTGCCAACGAGCAGGATCACGATGAGTTTGGGCCCCAGATCGCCTTCGATGGCAGATTTGATCAGGCCGTAACCGCCGAACAGGATCCCGTTTTCGCCGCCCATGCCCGCCAGGCCCATGGCCAAGAGCCCGACCAGCAAGCCGCCCATCGCGGGGCGCAGGATGGGGTGTACGCGCTTCATGCCTTTGAAGATTTGCTCGACCCCGTAGTACATCTTGGTGTACAGGAATCCAACCACGGTACAGATCACTCCGAGAACCAGATAGATCCAGATCTGCGAAGGTTCAAAGGTGAGCGATTGCAGCAGGTCGGGGGACAGATCCACCGCCCGGTGCGAGCCCGAAATCGCCGTGAATGTGGCGTAGGAAAACGTGGAGGCAACGATGCAGGGAATGATCGCTTCGCCCTCAAACTCAGCCCTGCGATACAGCACTTCGGGCATGAAGAGTGCGCCGCCCAGGGGGGACGAGAACATGGCGCCGATTCCGGCCGATGCGCCGGCGATCACGAATAGGCGCCGGTCCCGATCGGAAAGGCCCAGGGCTCCGGAAACCGAACTGCCCAATCCGCCGCCCACCTGCGCCACGGGACCCTCCTGCCCGGCGGATCCGCCGGAGCCGATGGTGATGGCGCTGGTCAACGCCTTGAGCGCGATGATGCGCGACCGCATGATGCCCTTTTGCCGGTGGAAGGCGCGGATGACCGAGTCCGTTCCGTGGCCTTCCGCCTCGGGCACCATGTTGTAGGTGATGAGGCCCACCAGCAAGCCGCCGGCGGCAGGAATCAGCACGATCCACCATTGGCTCCAGTCGGTTTGGCCCAGACCCTCGGTGTGCAATCCGGTCGGGGTGGTGAAAAACCAATGACGACAGAGGTGGATCAGCTCGCGGAAGAGCCAAGCGATGATCCCCGCCAGCACGCCGAGGACCCCCGAGAGCAGAACCCATTTGGCCAAACGACCCGTGCGCAGCGTTTCCATGGCCCGCACTTGCATGGTGGGCCTTTGCTGCGCTTCGTCGCTCATGGGGCCAGAGTATGCCGTGCAAGCCCCGACGGGAAAGGCAGCTCAGTCAATATTTGGCCAAGCCGTCGACATTGGGCCAAAGCGATCACATATCGCCGTAGGGCATGGCCGGTTTGTGCCCACAAAGGCGCGCGTACACGGAAAGGGCACCACGGTGGTGGGCGTTGTGATCCAGGATGCCGCCGAGGGCGAAGGACCTGGGCATGCCGGAGAACATGGGGCCATCGGGGAGCTTCGAATTCCAGAAGGAATCGGGCTTCTCCTCAGCGGCCTGGATCGCCATGGCCATGGAACGGTGGAACCAGGCCTTGGCTGCTTGCAGGGTTTTGGTTTCAGCCAGCTCCTTTTCCAAACCTTCGAAGTCCATGCTGAAGGTCTTGCCTTTGCTGATGCCATCCATGAACCAATCCACGGTTTGCGCGGCGTGGGCCACCTGGGCGATGGTACTGAACGCGGTTTCCTGGGGCTGGAAAGTTCCATCCTCCTCTTGCAGGCAGGAGATGGTGCGCTCAAAGAATTCCTGGGAGGACCGCAGTTTATCGGCAAAGTCGAGGTAGCTCATGGGGTCCATTGTACGACTCCGTCCGAATTAGAAAGGGGTCTGGGGGAATTGGGCACCGCAGACCGGGTGCTATGTCAATTCCCTGGCACGGATTGGAAAACACGGAACCAGGTACACTTTCACATACCTGGAGCCCGGCGAAAACCAATTGAATTTCGCCGGGCTCCAGATGTGTGAAAGTGTACCTGGTTCCGTGTTTTCCGCTAGATCAACTCACCGGTCGGCACGCGTTCCACTTCCAACGGGCGCTCCGGGCGTGC
>JARGOW010000504.1 GCA_029212955.1 Planctomycetota bacterium
CATGCCTGGCCGTCGCTGTGCCCTCTTGCTCGACCGTGGAAGTCCCCTCGGCCGTGTCAATCCAGGCAACTCCTCAAGCCGTTCCAGAATATGATTGGGAGACCTTTGGACGCGAATCGGGCCTCAAACCGGGCGAAGACGAAGCCGCGGCCCACCTGGTCGCCCAGGCCGTTGCGCGGAAGTTTGCAGCGTTGGGCATCTTGCCCAACTTCGATGAAGCCGGTCGCGAATACGCGAGGGAGACCTTCGGTATCGGAAACTCATCCATTGGCGCTTGTGGATTTGTCTCCCGGGCACTTCGAAGCGCTTTCATCGGCGCCGGCGTGGATGAATCGCTGCTCGAGGTGGTCACTGGGCGCAAACCGCTACGTCCCAATGGGCTCCCCGATCTGTCGGATTTCTACAACCTGGATCACGCCGCATTGATTCACTTTGGCGAGGATGGGCCGGTCATCTACGACCTTTGGTTGCATGGTGTTTCGCAAGGACAGTATGGCGGCTTCGAGCGCTCCGATTGGTGCGGCGCATCGATTGACGATTGGCTGAACGAAGCGCGCAGGCTTGGATACGCACACTTCACCTTCCATATTGAATCCACCGAAGATGACCTGGTCCCCCCTCGCGCCCGGGTCATGGAGACTTGGGGTGAGCGGCGATCCGAGTATGCGAATCAGCCATAGGCCTGCGTAGGAAGCCGGCTGAATACTGAAAGGTGCGAGAGCGTCCGTGTCGGGTTATCCTGCGGCCATCATGCTCCTGTCTCTCGCCCTCGTGTGCTGCTTGCAATCCCCGCCCCCGGCCCCGGCCCCGGCCCCGGCCCCGCAGGCGGAGGAACTGGTCATTCCCGCCCACACGGCCTACCACGACAACTCCACCAAGAAGGGTGAACAGGTAGCGCTCTGGTTCGGGCGACTGCAGCAGCCTGGTGAAATCAGGTGCTCGGTGGAATTCGACAATCCAAGCGACACGGCGCAATGGTTTGAATTGACGGTGAACGGCCATGTGTGCAGGGCGGTGAACGCCCGTGGGCACGACCGCATCCTCAGATTTGCGTCCTTGCCCATCGCAAGCGAAGGTTATCAACGATTCGAGCTCAAGCGTGTGGGTGACGAGATGAGCGGTATGCGCCCCAAGGTCGTCTCGCTCCGCATATCGGGCACCGCTGCCAAGGGCGCGCACTTCAACATGAAGCCTCGCAAGAATGCGGCCTCGGTTCATTTGGCATACCCGCTCGACCAGGGAAATGGGCTGGGGAACATGGAAGAGGTGGAAGCGTTTTACTGCGAGGTCACCGCCGAAGAGGATCCCATTTGGACCTACTACATGGCCACGGGATGGCATCGCGGGTACTTCGGCATGCAGGTGAACAGCCCCACCGAGCGGCGCATCATCTTCAGCGTTTGGGACAGCGGCAATGAGGCCGTGGACCGGGACAAGGTGGCCGATCCGGATCGGGTGAAGCTTGTGGATCGCGGCACCAACGTGGTAACGGGTGGTTTCGGCAACGAAGGAACCGGCGGTCACAGCCATCTCGTCTTTGATTGGAAGACCGGGGAAAAGCAGCGGTTCCTGGTCACGGCGAAGGCTGATGATGCCACGCATACAACCTTCGCGGGATACTACTTTCGACCCGACACCCAAAATTGGATGTTGATCTCGAGTTGGCGGGCGCCCAAAGAAGGGAACCTACTCCGAGGCTTGTACAGCTTCTCAGAAAACTTCAGCGGCAGGAATGGACACGTTTTGCGCCGAGCCCGATTCGGAAATCAATGGGTTCGAACCAAGGAGGGTTCATGGGTGGAGATCACCCGGGCCAGCTTCAGTCACGATGTCACCGGCAAGGCCGATCGATTGGACAGATTTATGGGTATCAACAATAACGAGTTCTTTCTGTCCCACGGTGGTTTTATCGAGGGCCAAGGCACCTACGGGGAAGCCTTTGACCGCAAGCCTGGTGGCTCCGAGCCGGACCTGGTGACCGAACCGATCCTAGGCAGCTGGCGCGCAGTATTCGAAAGCCCGGGCGGCGAATTGCCATTCGAAATGGAGTTCTCGCAAGGTCCAGGGGACCAAGACGGAAGCGCCTACTCCGTAGTGATCCGAAATGGCCGGGAAGCCATCGCTGGCAGCCAGGTTTCGCTTTCAAACGGCATGTTGACGATCGAAGTGGAGCCCTACGATTCGCGCATCATCGCCGCCGTGGCTCCTGATGGAAAAAGCCTCGCCGGCCATTGGGAAAAGAGCGCAGGACCCGGAAAAATCGGGCGCCTCCCTTTTCATGCACGCGCAGGAACCGCCCCTCGCTTCCCCGTCGAAACCCGGTGGGATTCCTCGGGTGCGGAACGCCTGCCCGCGGATGTGAATGCTGCAAAAAAAATCACTGGCCGCTGGCGTGTGCAGTTTGAGTCGGACAAGCACCATTCAGTTGGCATCTTCACGGCCGATGCAAGTGGCAAGGCCTCGGGAACATTTCTCACGACCCTGGGTGACTACCGTTTCCTGGAGGGCACGTTCCAGGATGGCCGTTTGCGATTGTCGTGTTTCGACGGCGGGCATGCCTTCCTTTTTGACGCCACATTGGACGACTCCAACCGGCTCAAGGGTGATTTCTGGTCCCGCGATTCTTGGCATGAAACCTGGACAGCGGTGAAGGATGCCTCCGCCGAGCTCCCCGATTCATTTGGGCTCACCACCTGGGATGAAACGGCGACGTTGGGGCAATTCACCTACCCGGACCACACGGGGAAACCCCGTGCGTTGGATGACCCGGCCTTTGCGGGCAAGGCACGCCTCATCACCCTGTTTGGCACTTGGTGTCCCAACTGCAACGACGAAGCCGTCTTCTTGGCCGAACTGCAAGAGCGATATTCCAGCCGGGGCTTGTCGATCCTTGGTGTGGCTTTTGAGTTGGAGGATGATCTAGAGCGCAGTGTGAACCTCGTGGAACGATTCCAAGCACGGCACAAGGCCGATTGGCCCATCCTGTACGGATCTATCGCTGACAAGAAGGTCGCGTCAGGCACGCTTTCCGCGCTAGACAAGATCCGCTCCTATCCTACAGTGCTCTTTGTTGACCGACACAACAAGGTACGAGCCGTGCACACCGGTTTTGCTGGTCCGGCAACCGGAGCCGCCCACGAACGCATGCGCGATCGATACGAAGATTTGATCGAACGGTTGCTCCAGGAGGAGTGAGCCCCCCCAATGGCCATTCCAAGGGGGAATGGACCACGATGCGTGTCCCGTGGGATTCCCTATACTCGGGATGGTGATGATCGCTTCCCCGTCGACAAACCGGGCCTCCCTATTCCACTTCACACCATTCCGAAGGGCCCCCCATGCGCCATCCGGCTTCCATCGTCTGCTTGCTAATCGTGGTCATCGCTTTGATGTTCACCTTCTATCCT
>JARGOW010000505.1 GCA_029212955.1 Planctomycetota bacterium
AATCCACGCGCGCCAGGCGTCGCCCATCCTCTTCGACAAGCTCGGCAAAGGTGGCTTGGATATCCCCCTCGTATTCCTCCTCGGGCATTTCCATGGCTTCTTCGTCCATGTCCTCGGGCATGCCATCGTCGTCCATGTGCAACTCGCCCAATGGCTCGCTCAACAGGTCGAGCAAGTTCGCGGAAATGCTCCAAGTCCCTTCGAGTTTCTGTTCACCCGCGGGAAGAAGCACACCGAAGTCCTCACAGATCTCCAGATCCTCGAGCAACGCTTCATCGCCTTCCTCATCCTCCGCCCAGGTGGCCACGGTGCCGTCGCCTTTCGCCTCGAGCATCACGGTCTTCTCCGCAAGTTCGCTTTCCCCGGTGGACTCCATGTCCATGGGCTCCTCCGCCATGGGCGCCACCATGTGCTCGGTCCGGGTCGACTCCATGCTCACGTACGTGCGCTCCACGAGCTCAGCTTGTCCATCCGCAACCTTCACATGGGTGTCCCGAACCACAAACTCGGTGCTAAAAGTGGATTCCTGCTCCATGTCCGCCCCATGGGAAGGACCTTCCTCCCCATTCATGGTCACCGACATATCCTCCATGGCAGATTCGGAAGTGAATGCGAACGTACGCACAATCACCTCCCCCTCCGTGGCCTTGGATGCAAAGGTTTCGGAAAAGCCGAGCAAAGCACTCGAGCACAAAAAGGTCGTCGCGATCAGTTTCATAGGGGAATCCGGAGCGTTGGATGCCTGGGGAAGTCCAGGAGTACGAAGCCTACGACTACCCCGTTAGTTGGATACCCAGATTTGCAGGATTCTTTCCGATCTTCCCCACACCCCTGCCGCGGCTCCACTCGGAGCAGATCTACCTGGAAGTAGCCCTAAACCCACCCTGAATGGGTTCGAACAGGTCGAACCCCGCATCGGACAAGGCGTCGGCAATGCGCCCTTCCGACTTGGCTCCAAGGACATCGATCACGGACAAGGGTGGGTCGTGGGAATACTCCCCGTGATGGCCTTGAATCAAATCAAGCAGGGCTGAGAATTCTTCAGCTCTCTGGCTCGGCAGGGGTTCAAACACAGTCAGCCCTTTCTCCAGTGAATGCGAACCATCCGCGCTCCATACCACGCGGGCTGCCATTTCATTGGGCAAGGACCGAACAGCCCAAACGTGGCAGTCCCGGGCGAGACCAATCAATGAGGGACCAGCATCAGGATCCAAGCAAGCTATGATCCTATGGGGCCGAGTTGGCCTGAGATCTTCGTTGTATGCGATCACAATGAGGACGCTGTCCGGCCTCTCTTCTGAGAAGTACTGATGCCCACCACCGTCTCCGAGCATCCCCTCGAAAAGCCGCATGATCTCGTTCCACTCGTCTCGAGTGTTGGACCACCGGTACGAATTGGTATCCCCATCGAGTCTCTCAACGGGCAACCGGGGTTGTTCCAAGACCGTATTCAAACCTAGCGCACCGATCCCGGACACCTTCACGCCGGGGCACTTGCATAGGTCCAAGGCCGCATCTGCGTCCGATGCGAGCCATTGAAACACCCGGCCCAGTCGTTCGAGGGTACTCTCTTCGAAGGTGTGAAATCGGAGCGTAGGCCCATAGGTTCCCGAGTAGAATTCGAGCGTTCCATTCAGATTGGGCGTGTCCGAATTCATCCAGATTTCCCGCCTGGCCTTTGTTCCCTTACCGCTTCCAAAGGCTCGGCATCAACAGCGCTACGGCCGCGTAGAACTCCAGTCGGCCCAGGATCATGAAGAAACTGAGCACCAGCTTGACCATGTCGGGCATGGTGGCGAAGTTTGCGAAGGGGCCGACCATGTGCAGGCCGGGACCGATATTGTTGAGGGTGGCCAGGACCGCGGTGGCGGCGGACACCAGGTCGATGCCGAAGGCCGATAGGAACAGGGTTCCGGCCATGAAGATCATGACCCACAGGGCGAAGTAGCTGATGATCGACGCCACGGTTTTTTCGTCCAAGCTCTGACCGTCGACGCGCACGGCGTGGATGGCGCGCGGGCGGATGAAGCGTTTGACGCCCACGATGGCGGCCTTGGAGACCACCATAACCCGGACCATTTTGATGCCGCCGCCCGTGGAGCCTGCACAGGCGCCGACCACAGCCAGGAACATGAGCAGCACCCGGGTGAATTGGGGCCACAGGTCGAAGTTTACCGTGCCAAACCCCGTGGAGGTCTGCATGGCCACCACCAGGAAGGACGAGTCGCGCAGGGCCGTACCCAGGTTCGAATAGTCCTTGCCCGAGGCCCGCGCCGCCATGGACGCGTCCCCATTGGTGCCACCGTTCAGGTACAGGATGGTGGTGATCGTCACAATCGAAGCCACGGCCAATCCCAGGTACCAGCGGAACTCACTGGAGCCCCAAAGCCGGCGCACGAAGGGCTTCCATCCCGCCCGCAACAACAGGTCATAGAGGCCGAAGTTGATGCCGCAAAGGAACATGAAGACCGTGATGATCACCTCGGCTGCCACGTTGTCCAATCCACCCACCGAACCCGAATGGTTTGAGAAGCCGCCCGTGGGGATCGTGGCCAGCGAGTGCAACAGGGCGTCAAAGGGGATCAGGCCTGCCAGCATGAGCAGCACAAACTCCACCACCGTGATGAACACGTAGATGCGCATCAGGGTCAAGGCGCTGTCGCGCACTCGCTGATGCCCCGCCTCCCGGCTCACACCCGGGATCTCCGAGCGGAACAAACTGCGCCCGCCCGTGGGGAACAGCACCACGAACACCATCACGATGCCGAAGCCGCCAAGCCAATGGGAGAAGGACCGCCAAAAGGCCAGGGCGTGACTCATGGAGTCGATCTGCTCCGCAGACATCACCGTGGAACCCGTGGTCGTCAACCCGGACACGCCCTCAAAATAGGCGTTGACGAAGGATCCGAACCCCAAACTGCCAAAGGTATTGCCCACCAGAAAGGGCAAGGCCGTGGCAAAACCACCCACAAACCAGGAGAGCCCCACCACCGCCAGCCCCTCGCGCCGGAAGTAATCCGCGCCCAAACTCGCGCGCTGTTTGCTCGCCCGGTTCCGGTAGTACAGGGTGCCCCCGAGCACCATGGTGATCCCGGCCGAGATCAAGAAATCCGCCACCGCGCCTGTCTCGTTGTACACCCCCGCCACCATGGCAGGGATCAGCAGGAAGCCCGCCAGCAACAACAAAATGACGCCGAGCAATCGGCCAACAGCACGGAAGTTCATGGCAGGTCTAGGCTCCGCCGCCCTTGGAGAACAGCTTGTCCACGGTCTCCAAATGCTCGGGAAGAGTGAAGACGATGACGGAATCCCCGCGCTTCACGCTGGAGCTTCCCGTGGGGATCTTGACCGTGTCATTGCGCACGCGCGCCCCGACCACGGTGCCCTTGGGCATGCCCAGATCC
>JARGOW010000506.1 GCA_029212955.1 Planctomycetota bacterium
GGGCACACCTTCTGATGGGGGCGCATTCCACCCGGGCAGGTACCCAAATTCTTTTCGTTTTCGTGAACCCCAACCGGAATTTGGGGAGACCCGACGGGTAGCCAGGCGGGACTTTCCCGCGGTTCGAATCCTCCCATGATCACCCGTGACAGTGGGAGCGATGGAGACTAACTTTCTTCGCTGGATTCGAATCTGGTTCCAACCTTTCCCTTCATGGGGATCCCCCAAGCGCTGTTTTCTGTGACTGACGAACAAGACGAACTTTTGGATTATCCCACGATGGATGAGGTTCTCTGCGAGGAGGACTTTGTCCGTGGCATGGCGCGCAACCTTGCGGGTGGCAACTCCCACGACGCCGATGACTTGACCCAAGAACTGTGGTTGGCCGTCTTGGAAGCCCCGCCCAAGTCCAGGGGAGCCATGCGGGGGTGGATCGTCCGCGTGCTGAGCAATCGCACGGCCAGCCAATACCGTCGCAGGGGAGTGCGTAGGGTGGACGAATCCGTGGATTTGAACCTGATCGCGGACCGGGCCGATGAGCGCGACCGTTCCCTGGTGGAAGAGGTGCATGGCCGCGTGGAATCCGCGGTGGATCAGCTACCGGACCTATACCGAGACGTGCTGAAGCTGCGATTTTTTGATGGGCTTGGCCCGGCTGCAATCGCTGAGCGCATGGGCTCTACCCTTGAGACCACGCGTACGCGGCTCCGCCGCGGCCGAAAATTGCTCTACGCGGAATTGGAGCGCAGGGACTTGACGCCGGGCCGTGGATGGGCATCCCTGGGTGGACTGCTTGGCCTTTGGACTCCCCCTTGGAGGCGGTCCAAGCCGGAATTGGTCCGCTGGGCCGGGTTGACGGCTGGGGTGGCGGTCATGGTAGCGATCCCGCTGATCCTCCTTGGGTTGCAATGGGGCGACAATGAGGACACCCGGGAGGGGCTGACCCCCTTGGCACAAGCCTTGATCGAGCCCGCGACCCTGGACGGACCGTCTCCGGTCGAACGTGTTTCGGCGCCTGTTCAGCCTGCAGGGGCATCCCTAGAGATACTGCTGTTGGAGCCAAATGGGTCGGCCTCCGCGGTGGCAGGCGATGTTTCCCTCGCTCCTGTTGGGGGTGGGAAAGCCCGCATGATCGAACTGGACGATGCTGGCCGAGCCACTTTCGAACGGTTGGAGCCCGGTGCCTGGCGCGTGCGAGTGGGCCAATGGAGCTCGCCCCGTTTTTCGGTGAATGAGGGTGCGAACCGGGAGACCATTCAGCTTCCTCCTTTGCGGCCCTTGCTCGTGAATGTGGAGGGATTGCTTGGTGGGCCCCAGGCTTCCGTCATGGTGGATATTTGGCGTGCCGGCGAGGATCGGCCGGTTCTCTTGGGGAGGACCGATGGCGAGGGAAAGCTGAGTACCCATGTGACCATGACCAATGCTTTCCTCATGGCGCGTACAGAGGCTGGAAAGTGGACCGGCGTGGTTGCGCTGAACGCCACCGAGCGAGAGCGTGTTTTTTCCCTGGTCGCCAGGGATGTAGCCCATCACGTAATCCAGTTCGTCGATGGCCGCGGGACCCCCCTTCGCGATGTGGAAGGTGTTCGGGGCGACGGAAGCATAGACCGAAGGCAGAGCCCGCTTGAATACCAAGAGAGGGTCGCGAAACCGGCCATGGGTTTGTGGTGGGGCCGAATCGATTCCGACGGTTTGATGCGTCTTCCCAAACGGCTTCATATGGGACGCGGAAAGGGGGACGAGCCCGTGCTCTTCCAGACACCTGGTGAGGGAAGGCGTTTGGTGTACCTGCCCGACGAGCCGACCGGGGAGCTGATGACGATCCAATTGGGAGTCGGGGTGGTCGCCAGTGGTTTGGTGGTGGGTGTCGACGGATCGCCGGTACCCGCTGCGCGCGTCAGGATTCAAATGGTGGATATTCCGTCCGCCAAGTTCGAAACAAGCGTTGTGGGCAACGACGGAAGGTTTCGATTTGTTGGGTTGGCGGAAGGGACTTATGAGATCCATGCCATGCATGGGGATCTGATGGGATCCATGGTCGTGGATCTTTCCGCCTCGCCCGATGGCGACCTGGAGTTGGTTTTAAACGAGAAACGGGAGCATTGGCTGCGCGTGAGGGTGGTAGATCCCGGCGGGCAACCCCTGCCCAATATTTTGGTCCGGACGGCCGATTTGTTCGTGACGCGCAATCCGAACAATGCTTCGGATGTGACCATGGCCGCCATGCACCGCGGATGGACCGATGCAGAAGGGTGGGTCCAAGTGGATGCCACCCTGGCTTACGACAGTGTGAGGGCTGTGTTGGTTTGGGCCTCGGAAGGGGAGGATCCATCCACCAAGTGTGGAGCGTCCACGGTGCATACGCTCGGTGGTGAGTTTGATCCACAGGTGACTTTGGTTTTAGATCCGGCCCAATATTGTGGGCTGTCGGGCCGATTTTTGCCCGAAGCGAGACCTGAATCAGGGTCGGTGATCGCGTGGAGTCGAACCCTTGGATACTGCCTTCAAACGGAGGTTAATTCGGATTCCGGGGCCTTTGCCTTTACAGGGTTGGAGCCGGGGGAATGGTCCTTACTCGTGGGCAAGACGGTGATTTCCACGCACATGCTCGAATCCAGTTCGCAGTTGGACGTGGGTTCCATTGGGTCTCCGAAACTAGGGCGGGTGGTCATTCGTTTGGATCCGGCCATGCCGGGGGTCCATGATTCCCCGATCATTCTGAGCGCACTTCGGGTGGGGCACGATGCCGTGCTCGGTAGAACTGGAGACCGAACCATGCCAGCGACATTGAGGAAGGAATCGGCGGCATCCCTTGATCTTCCAGGTGGAGAATACGTTCTCGCCATCCGGGGAAAGGGGGTGACCAGCAATCGTTACCGGCGTATCTCGGTTGAACCTGGCGAAGAATTGCAGCTCGAACTCGGGGATTTTGAAATTGGCAATCCCCTGCGCTGCACGATCCTTAGGGTGAATTCCGAGGCTCCTCAACAAATCCGCGTGGTGGTTTCCTCGGATGGGCAAGTGCTGCAAGAGTTCGAAGCCAAGGACCTGTTCTATTCTCCCTATGGATTGTCGCTCGATGAGCCGAAGGGCCGCGATCTTCAGATTCGTATACTCGACCTGGAAGGAAACGAATGGACAACGGACACAATCCCCAAGGATTGGAAGCCAGAGAGGGGTAGGGGGTCGATCCGCCTCTGGCTTCGATAGGGGCCATCCGGGCCCTGGCAGGGCGCCAAGGACTCCAGGCCTTTGCCAGGTGCGTTTGCGAATCAACGGATCCGTGATTGGAAGGGCTGACCCGGCCTCGGAAGTCCATTCGAGGTAGACCCGCTCGACCGACTCCCATGTTGGAGGGGACTTTCAGAATCTAGCCGACTTGGGTTCCGGGGCTGCATTGG
>JARGOW010000507.1 GCA_029212955.1 Planctomycetota bacterium
GCCCCCGGCCGCTTGGATCACCGCGATCACGTTGCCCAGGGCCTTTTCGAATTGAGTCCCGAAGTCCCCCACCCCAACGATCTACTCGTTCTCATCCCATGCGATCATTCCGCCCACATGGAGCCAACGGGCAGCACCGGAGACGAGGACGCCATTGGCGTATCCTTTAGGGCGGGGCCAGCCGGGAGGCAAAATCGTTTCGAATTTCATGGGACGAACAGTTTAGCAGTTGTCGGGCGGCTTGCCCATGCACGGGGTGGAATCGTCCGACCCCGCTCAACTCCCTGTCGACCCCAGCTCGGTCACCCTCCGCCCGGTCAGCTCCCAAAGGACATGTGCGCTTTGGGACTGCAAGCCATCGGCGGCCACGGTTGCGATCTGCTTGGGATCCACAAGCTGACCGTCCGGGTTCATGGAGGCGAGTCGCTCGCGCGCATCTTCCTCGGAAATCCCCGTGGTCTCCTGGATTCGTGCCACGCTTTCGTCCGTCATCGGGCTGTCCACAAAGTGCGGACAAATGGTTTGGAAACGGATGCCCTTTTTGCCCACCTCCAAGGCCGCCGACCGCGTGTACCCCAACAGCGCATGCTTCGATGCAGCGTAGGCGGATGTGTAAGCGTACCCCTCCAATGCTGCTGAAGATGCGATTTGAATGATCGCACCCCCACCGCGCTCGATCATGCCCGGCAGAACGGCCTCGATCATGAGTCGAGGGCCGTGGAAATTCACATCCAGGTGCTTGCGATACAAATCCCCGCCTTTGAGCAAGGGGCTGCTGATCGCCACCCCCGCGTTGTTGACCAGTACGTCCACGGCCTGGCCTGCCAGGGCCGGCTCAATCGCATCCGGCTGGGTCAAATCCAGTTCCAAGCAAGAGGTACGCTCCCCACCCAAAGAATCCTGGAACGCTTTCAATTTCTCCAGGTTGCGGCCCACCAAAATTACGTGGTTCCCGCGGCCATGGAACTCCCGGGCCAGGGCTTGGCCGATGCCACCCGATGCGCCGGTGATGCAGACAGTTTTTTGATGACTCATGGGATCTGAACGCGGTTTCCTGGAGCAAGCCGCCCCATTGCGCCTATGATCCACAAGCCCCGAGCAAACATCCAGCCTTATCCCATGACCCACGAGCTTCCCGAGCCCCACTGGCCCAGCCGCGAGCAGGCCGAACGAAGCCTCCTATTTTCCCCCGCGAAGGTAGGCGCGTTCACCGCCCCCACACGCAGCTGGATCCCCGCCATGGTTCCGTGGCGAGCCACCGAAGAGGGCGAGGTGACCCAGGATGTCATCGATTGGTACGGGCGCTTCGCCGAAGGGCAGCCCGGCGTCTTGGTCATCGAAGCCACTGGGATTCGGGACGTGGCCAGCGGCCCCCTTCTGCGCATCGGCCACGATCGCTACATCCCGGGGCTCAAACGCATTGTGGACGAGGTTCGCGAGCGCTCGAAGGGTCAAACGAAGCTGCTGATCCAACTGATCGACTTCCTCTCCATCCGGCGTCGTCCGGAACCCGAAAAATTCTTTGCCCGGTTCCTGCAAATCCAGGATCGCCACCGGGAGGCCCTCACGCAGATCACCGGTCAGGCAGAATGGAAAACTGCCGACGAATCCCAAGTCCGAACGGCCCTGCAAGAATTGTCCTCGGAAGATGCGGCCCGTGCCCTCGATGGCCGTGAGCTGGAATCCCTCCGATACGGTGCGCGCCAACGCGTTTGGGATATGCACGAACCCGGCATCGAGGAATTGCCGCGCGTGCTGCCCGGTCTCTTCTCCGACGCCGCCGACCGCGCCAAACAAGCGGGCTTCGACGGGGTCGAATTGCACTACGCGCACGCGTATACAATGGCTTCGTTTCTTTCGCCTCTCAATCGACGCACCGACGGCTACGGCTCCACTTTGGAAGGCCGCTTGCGCCTACCCTTGGAAGTCTTCGCCGCCTGCCGCGAACGCGTTGGAAAGGACTACACCGTAGGGTGCCGGTTCCTTGGCGACGAGGTCATCGAAGGGGGCGGCAGACTACATGACGCCGTGGCATATGCACGGGCCTTTGCAGCCGCTGGCATGGACTTCCTGTCCGTCAGCAAGGGGGGGAAATTTGAAGACGCCAAGCAACCGCGGGTGGGTCAAGCGGCCTACCCATACACCGGGCCGAGCGGCCTCGAGTGTATGCCGACCGTTCGCATGGATGCCACGCCGTTCGGCCGCAATCTGCCGATTTCGCACGCCATTCGCCAAAGCGTGCGGGACGCGGGCTTCGATACGCCTGTCATCGGAGCGGGGGGCATCGCCGCATTCCACCAGGCGGAGCAAGCCTTACAGGACGGGGATTGCGACTTGATCGCGTCCGCCCGGCAATCCCTGGCGGACCCGGATTGGTGGCTCAAGATGCAGCGCGGATTGGGGGACAGCGTCCGTCGCTGCAAGTTCACCAACTACTGCGAAGGTCTGGACCAAAAGCACAAGCAGGTGACCTGCCAGCTCTGGGATAAGGACAAGGAAACCCCAGACCGAGGCGGTGCCGGCCCCGTCCTTTCCTCCGATGGAAAGCGCCGAATGGTTCCCCCGGCTTCACCGGAACTCTAGTCGTCCAGCAAGCTCCAGCGGCCGGAAGCATTCTTCGCTCGACCTTCCTCTTCGAGCTTGATCAAGCCGGCCTTGAGCGACCCTTCGGCAAGTGCGTGCAATTCCTTGGGTGCCTCCGTGTAAACCATGGGAACCAGGGCCTTGGGGGTCGATTTGGGTTTCTGGCCTAGGGCTTCCACGAGCTGTTTTTCGCGGCCTTCGCGATGGGCCAGATACTTGCGCATCAGGGCCTGACCATCGCGCGCCACCGGTCCGTGGGCCGGATAAAAGCAACCTGGCCCCAGATCGTGGACCACCTGCAAACTGTTCAAGTAAGTGGCCAAATGCCCCTCGGGTGGATCGATCACGATCGTGGAAACCGTGGAGGCCATGTCGCCGCCCACCACCGCTCCGTAGCGACTGTCGCGGAATACCAAATGCCCCACGGCATGCCCTGGAGTATGCACGGCTTGAAGCTGCCAATCCCCGCTTCCGTCGGGAGCAGCTCCCAGTTCGAGCACTTCGCGGTCTTTGATTTCCACCGTCTGTCCACCGATCCTCGGCAGCCGACTTAAGGTTTCCGCATGGGCCATTACCGGAACGCCAAAGGCCTCCTGCAAGCACTTCACACCACCCACATGGTCCTCGTGTTCGTGGGTCAGCACGATCCCTTTCAGCTTCTCTCCACCGGAAGTGCGCAGCTTGATGAACTCGATCATGGCCGCTTGCTCTTCCGGATAGGGCGTGCCGGGATCCACCACGTAGAAATCCTCATGCCCCACCAGGTACGTGTTCGTGGTAGTAGCCGGGGGAATCGTCGG
>JARGOW010000508.1 GCA_029212955.1 Planctomycetota bacterium
ACTCGTGCGCCGGTGGACTGTGACCCAAAATGAAGCCGAAAGTTGGCATTCACTGGACCCGGAGGGGACCCCAAAAAAAAGGGAACTTCGTTGTCCTCCACCCGGTAGTCATGTCAGTTGATTGTATGGGAGCTATTTCCGCGCTCCCTGGAAGGCTTCTCCCAGCCAGCACCCCAACTCACCATGAAAAAACTGCTTGCCCTCGCACTCTCTCTTTCCTCGCTCACAGGTCTAGCTCCCGCCCAGAGCGAGGTCGTTGGCATCTATTACGACCTGACCCATCGGCAGGTCTTCCAATCCACCACCGATGATTTTGTGGGGGGTTGGTGGGGCGCCACGGGCATTATCCCCTTGCTTTTCTACGGGATCGACTTCGAGCACACGGGCACTACGCTCTATGCCATCAGTTACAGCCAGGGGTACTGGGGCACACTGGATCAGACCACCGGGGCATTCACGAACATGGGGACCAGTGGGCTGCCCACCAATTCGGTGTATGGCCTGGCCGCCCACCCCGATGGGACCACTTGGTATGCCATTTGCCGTTTGGGGTCCGATTCCCAACTGTATCAAGGAACCATGGGGGGCACCTGGACCGCGGTCGGTTCGCCCACTCCGGGTTTGATTCTTTGGGACATCTCCTGTGATAGCACGGGGCAACTTTTTGCCCACAGCGGTTCCACCGACAGTTTGTATTCCATCGATCCGGTCACGGGTGTGATCACTTTGGTGGGGCCTTTGGGTTTGAATCTAGAGTACGCCCAGGGCTTTGATTTTGATTGGACCGACGACACGCTCTACGCCACGCTTTCGCTTTCCTTGGCTGTGGGCGGTGGGTCCAAGTTTTCGAGTATTGATACAACAACCGGTGCAGCCACGGTGATCGCCGACGCAGGAGCCCTGTACGCCCAGGCTGAAATGGCCATCAAGCAGCCTGCCCCTGGTTTGCCCGGGACCGAACCTTTCTGCGATGCCTATGTGAACTCCACGGGACTGCCCACCCTGTTGACGGGTGACATGACGGCTCCTTCGGGATCAGGTTTGCATCTCGAAGCCACTCAAGGACCTGTGGATCAATTCGGCTACTTCCTGGTCAGCTCGGGCATTGCGGATCCAGGCATCGATATCAGCGAAGGCCGCCTGTGCCTGGCCGTGAACCTGGGCCGCTACAACATGGGACCTTTGCACAATTCCATCGGTCAGTTTGATCCCGCGGGCATCCTGCAGAACCTGGCGGGAACCTCCAGCGTGGGCAGTGGCTTTGACGTGCCCGATACGGTTCCGATCCTGGGCACGCCGCTTATCATGGCGGGGGATACTTGGCACTTCCAAGTTTGGCACCGGGATATCGCTGCGGGTCCCACCGCGTCCAACTTCTCGAATGGACTGTCGGTGACTTTCTAGTTCTGCGGGCAAGGCTTACAAGGCCGGGATTCCAGGGAACTGGGATCCCGGCTTGGTTTCAGTCGGCTTCCGGCAGTTGGCGTAGAAGTTTGAGGCTGAAATAGCCGAGCATGGCGACGCCGGCAATCAGCACAGCCCATAGGGCGGCACGCTTTCCTTTGTAACTGGGCGGGGCGGGGGGCAGGAGCACGCCCGGTCCAGCCAGGGCCCCGATCGCCCCCGCTTCCACCTGTGGCCCGGGAAGGTCAGATTGGGCGGCCAACATGGCCTCTAGGTCCGACCATGCGAAATCGGATGGGGGGGCTCCATGCTTGCCAAAGGCCAGGGTGTAAGGGCCGCTGCCCCGCGCGAGGAAGGCGAGTTTGTGGGGATAGTAAAAGAGCTCCATCACAGGCACGCCCGAGCCAAGACCTCCGCCGGTGGAATCCACCAGGAGGGACCAGTGGGTCGAGCGGGTGGAGGCGATGGTATGGGGCGCGTTGGTGTGTTCGGGTTCCCCGTTCAATCGAAAGAACTGGGCGCGTTTCGCGGTGCGCCAAGAATCGGCCTGGGATTCCCGGTGTTGCACGGTGGCGCGCACCAAGGAATCGGGTTGGGGCAGGTGCACTTGCACGGCCACCGGAGAAAGGGGACCTGCACTTGGAAAGAGGTACAGCGAGGGGGAGTCGGAGGAGGCGGAGCCCTCCAGGAAAATCGAGTGGCGCTCGGGGAGTGCTCCAGCGCGTACGGACGTTCCACCTGCGGACACGAGTTCCTTGGGCGGAGTCTTGCCGGTCCAGCGGAGCCGCAGATAGGGAAGTGAGCAGGGAGCAAACTCCACCTGATGCTGTTCCAATCGGGCACCATCGCGACCCATGCTGGCGAACGATGCACGCGGAACCACGGTTTCCCACGTGGCTAGATCGGTGCTGCCTTCCAGGGAAAACCCCACTAGAAAGTCCTGCTCTTCCCCGGACCATTTCACTTGGATGGAATTCAAGGGTTGGCTGGATTGGCTGGCATCGATCAGGTGTGCGATCAAGCGTTGGTCGGGTTCGTTGGCCCCTCCGGAGCGCACCGCGAGTACGCTCCCGTCGGAGGATCGAGTGAGCTCGAGGGCCAAATCACCCGTGGAACTGGCGGGCTCGCCGTACACGGGGAACACAGGCAAGAGGACGCTTGAGAACACGGGCGCGGCGCCTTCCACCATGGACTTCAATGCGTGGGGCACGGGTTCCCCGGCCCCATTGAAAACGCGCACATCGGCCAATTCGTGGGAGGTGCAATGGCGGTAAACGTCCTTGGGTAGCTGCAGGGTTTGGACACCATTGGGCTCGCTTGGAGTCAATTCGATCCCGAAAGCCATTTGCTCCATGGTCAGGTTCTGCGCGGGTTCCTGGGCCCACGAGATTCCGGAGAGAAGCAAGGCGATCAGGGTTCGTGAGGGAAGCGTTTTCATGGTGATTCCTCCATTTCAGGGAGTTCCTCGTTTGAATCGGTTGATACCGGATCGGCGGGGGGCATGGGGGAGAAGAACCCGACCACGAGCAGCAGCACGCCCACCACAAGGAAGGTGACGATTTTGATGACCGTGTTCAAATGCTCCAAATCCACCAGGAAGAGTTTGCCGACCACGACCGCCAGCAGAGCGGCTCCCACAAACCAGACCATACGATGCCGGTTGCGGGTGGCCCACAATACGGTCCCGAGGCCCAATAGGGTCCAGGCCACGGATACGGTGACCTGCATGGCGTCGGAGTCCCAGAGAGCATCCGGGTCCCAGTCCACCTGGGCATAGTGCGCCACGCTCCGAGCCAGCATTCCGTTGATCCAAAGGAAGACCAGCGGAGGCGCAGCGATCAGGGCCTTGGCTTCCTGGCGCTTAGCCCAAAGCATGGCCCAGCAAAGCGCCAACCCAAGTCCCACATCCAGGGGATTGAACAAGGGGGCGAAAGGCAGGGGGGCGCCATCCCCATTGGCGAGCAGGTTGGTGCGAAGCT
>JARGOW010000509.1 GCA_029212955.1 Planctomycetota bacterium
TGCCAATGACCTCTATGGAATGGGAGAAGTCCCGACGATCCCGGTCGCTTCGCGGGTCGGAAGGGTCTGCGATTCCTAGGCCTTTCGTGTCATAAAAGCGCAATACCGGGGAGCGCTCGGTGTACACGTCCTCGTGCAGAATGATGTCGAACACCATCTTTCGGGTGCACATTTCTGGAATGACCCAAAAGTGTGGTGGATGCTTCATGTCCGGGCTAGAGCGGACCAGGCCCTTCGGGTTGACCTCCGCAAGGACAAGATCCACTTTGGAAGCACGACCGAAACCTGTGGGGCCCAGGGTGTAATCCACGTGGGTACCATGGGGGTGGACTTGCAAGGGCGCGATGCGTTCGGTGCAAAACTCGCTCAGCAAGACGGAATGAAAGCCGTCGTGTGCAACGTCGCCTTCCAAGGTCCGCGGGAGCCGTTCCGAAGCGGCGTTGGAGTCACCGTTGCTGTGTTCTGTAATGTTCTCGGCTAGGGCCGTTCCCAGGGTGACCGTAGCTTCGGGGCGGATTCGGTCAATTCCGAAAAGGCATTTCACGTTGACCAGGTCCAGGTGCCCCGGGTCCTCGGAGGGATGGATCACCATGGCATTCAATTCAAGGTCAGAGGACACGCCGTCCAATTCCTGGCGAGCCTTGAAGATCGTCTGGCGCCGTTGGCTTTCAAACTCCTTGCGTTCCTCGGGAAGCCACGCGGTCAACATGGCTTTCAGTGTGCTGCGGTCTCCCGCTTGCTCCCGGATGAATCCATCGAATTCCCGGGTGGCGGTTTCCGCGCGCTCGATCGCTTCTTCTTCTATTTGCAATCGCTTGGAGGCATCGATCACCTGTTGCAATGGTTTGGGCCCAGGTAGGAGTTGAAGGGTGGCGATGGGATCCTTCTGGGCGATAGCTTTTAGTAGCCGACCGGCACTCACCGAGTTGATCCCCTCCAGGGCATCGGCCAGGGCCTGGGGGCCCGTAATTCGATTGGGCAAGATAGCAATCAGCTCCGCGAACCCGTCCTGCAGTTCAGCGCCCAGGGCCTCGGCTTGGGCGCGCAATTCTTGGCCGGCCATGGCCGTCGACGTGGAATTGGCCACCTTGTTGCTCTTGGTTGACATGGCAATAATCTAACACTTCGAGAAGGCCATGGACCAGATGGGCTTATTTTGAGCGAGTATGGAGTATATTTTTTCCAGGAAAGAACCAGGGAAGGATGCCGGGGAGGCTATGCACACAGTTGCTCGCCCTTACAGCGGCCAGACTAATAAGTGCGCTCTCCGGTCATAGGATCCCAGTTGCGGCTTACCGCCGATGTCCGGCCTACGCCATTTGTCGTGGCTAGTATGGGTCCCGGACAGGGCAGGTGAGAAATCCACCCCATCCTGGGTGCAAGGGAGGTTCCAGTGGGGCTTGAAGCGCTCCTTCGTTCTTCCCTGAATCCCGATCTGAGTCACTACCCCCGGCTTGGGCGGGTGCTTTCTAGGACCATAGGGGCTGATTTTACCCTCGAGTTAGCTTCCGGGAAGGATTCCGGGAATTTGCACGCCCCTTGGGAAGGGCACGCCGTAAGGTTGTAGCAACTGATTGATTCCTCCACTTCCTCCTCGGCTCGGCGATGCTCCACGGAGCCTTGCCCCGAGGAGGGTTGACCCCCTAACTGGATTACCGGAAACCCACGCATGCGTACTTCCCAACTCTTTTTCATGTCCACGCTCGTGCTTGGCATGACTTCTCTCAGCTTTGCTTCCCAGGACACAGCGGAAGTTGTGTACAGCGAGATTCAAACCCATTCGTCTTCTTCGGTGGCCGGCATCCCCGGGCTCTTCGTTGATTTCATCGATCGGGTTTCTGTGAGCCCCGATGGGAACCATTGGATCCTGTCTCTGACGGTCAACAGTACGCTGTCCACCGACGACGAGGTCGTGATCGTGGATGGAGCGGTTGTACTTCGCGAAGGCGACTCTCCCGCCTTCCTGCCCGCCGGGCGAAATCTGGGCATCTTCGACCAAAACATGTTCATCATGAACTCGGGTGCATTCGTTGTGGGTGGGGATTTGGACGGTAGCACCGCCGATGACGACATCATCATCTGGCGGGACGCCATGGGGAACTTTTCTATTCCCGCACAGCAAGGAATGCAGATCGACGGCGCGCCCGTTGGCTGGCTGAACGACAGTGTGGAGTCTCCAGTTCTGACCGACAGTGGTGTTGGGTACGAAGCCGACTTTATCGATGGCGGTCCGGCTTCGGGCATGGATAACCTGATGATGTTGAATGGCAGCGTGTTCCTCCAATCCCTGGTGGATGGGCCTGCAGGGGAGATGGCCGGAGGCACGGAAACTTGGAAGGACTTTGACTTCCTGGATTTCTATGTTTCAGCCGACAGCATGCAGACCCTGGTCCAGGGGCACATCACCGGAGCCTCTACCACGGATTCGGTTCTTGTGAAGAACGGGGTCGTCGTCCTTCAGGAGCTTTTCCCGATCCCCGGCGGTCCCACGGATGTGGTCGACTCTGCTGGCATCTCTGGAATCACCATGTCGGACAGCGGCAACTGGATGGCACGCGGCGACTTTGATGTATCCAACGACGGTTGGGCTGTCCACAACGGCGTTCTCGTTGCAGAGGAAGGCGAACCCATCTTTGTGGGATCTTCCGAGTCCTACGACCGAACTTTCACCGCCCTGGCCTGCAACAACGTGGGCGACTTCGTTGTCGCTGGAGGCACCGATCTAGCCGACACTTCCATGGATGGGGTTTTGGTCCTGAATGGCGAGCGAGTCATCGCTCGGGAAGGAGCCCCTGTTGACTTGGATGGCAACGGAATGTTTGACGACGACACCTTCTACAGCATCTTCGGTACCGATGACATGGTCATGACCGACGACGGCCGTGTCCTGTTCACTTGCACCCTTAAAAATGGGTCCGGCAGCAATCTGGGAGATGCCTTCATCATCCTGCAGCTCGAGGGCGTTGTCGGCGAGGAATTCTGCAGCCCGGGCAATATCAACTCCACCGGAGCTTCCACGGTTCTTAGCGCTAGCAGTGGCACAGGGATTGGTAGCGACGTTCACCTGGAGATGAACAACGGCCCCGTGGGGCAGTTGGCCTACGTGCTTGCAGGAAACGAGGCCACCGCTGGTATCGCGGTGAGTAATGGTCAGTTCTGTCTGGTCGGTACGGCGACCGCTCAATTCTTCCGTTTCAACGTGGGCGGGACCAATATGAACTCGATCGGCGGTTTCGACGCCTCTGGGACATGGGTCAACGCCGCAGGTACATCCACCACAGGATTCGGCTTCGACGTTCCCGCGACCATTCCCGACACGGTTCCGATTGTGATTATGGCTGGGGATACATGGCACTTCCAAGGCTGGTAC
>JARGOW010000001.1:0-1108 GCA_029212955.1 Planctomycetota bacterium
GCCTGACCGATGTGAGCGGCCGGGTCATCCGCGAGCTCCTGGTGTAAGAACCGTAACCCCTGACCCCCACGCCAAAACCCATGTGGATCGCCGTACTATTCGCCAGTTTCGTTCCCGCCTTCCACGAAGGGCATGCCCACGCCCAGCCGGACGATGCCCAATGGCAAGCCGCCCCGGTACCCGCCAAACCCACCTTCGTGGGCCAGGGTTTGCACCGCTATCGTTGGAATCCGTCCTGGCTGCAA
The DNA here is from genome assembly GCA_029212955.1 of Planctomycetota bacterium. GTDB lineage: Bacteria > Planctomycetota > UBA1135 > UBA1135 > NORP259. The sequence continues at coordinate 246 of JARGOW010000001.1, forward strand.
ATGCCCTTGGACCAGAAGTGGTTGGGGAGCACACACGGCTGCATCACCATGGATCGCCACGACAATGTGTATTTGAGTGCGGATACGGGGGCGGCCCTTTTGATCTACGATTCGGAGGGCAAACACAAGGCGGCCCTGGGCGCGGATTGGGGTGGGGGATTGCACGGGCTCAGCATTGTGACCCGGCGCAAGACATCCGCGGGGCCTTCAAAATTGCCACTGGTGGTCTCCGGACAATGGCCCTCCGACGATGCCCGCTGGAAGAACTATGAGCAAACCCTTTGGATTGCACACACGGCGCGCAAGCAAGCCATGGAGGTGGATCTGAAAGGGAAGGTCCTGCGAACCATCGGATTCCCCAAGGAGAGCGGCAAGTACGAAAATCCGGGCCAATACAACCCCACCAGCGTGGCGGTGGGGCCCAACGGAACCCTGTTCGTGGCCGATGGCTACGGGCAATCCTGGGTACACCGTTTCCTACCCGATGGAACCTATCTCGATAGCTTCGGTGGACGCGGGGAAGGCGATGCCAACATGCATACGCCCCATGGGCTTTGGATGGATTGGAACTCTCCAACTCCGACCCTGTTGGTGGCGGACCGGGAGCGCAATCGGTTGGCGCGCTATTCCCTGGAGGGCAAGTTTCTGGGGCAAACCGAGGCCGGGCTGTTGCGCCGCCCCTGCCATGTGCAATTCTATGGGGGCCTCGGTGTGGTTTCGGACCTTTCCGGGCGCATTACCCTCATCGATCAAAACCTGAAGCTCGTGGCACATTTGGGCGACAACAGCGATCAGACCCAATGGGCGAACTATGGGGTCAAACCCAAGGATTGGCGCGAAGGAGCCTGTTGTGCACCCCATTG
>JARGOW010000001.1:1118-26444 GCA_029212955.1 Planctomycetota bacterium
TGGATTCCAAGGGCAACATCCTGGTGATGGATTGGAATGTGGCGGGCCGCTTCACCCGGTTGGAGAAGTGCGAACCGCAGGTGCCAGAAGGGGGCGGCGGAGTCAAATAGGCCGGGCGCCTATTGATTGGGCGCCAGGGGGGCAAAGGGGGCCGGGTTGGCTTCCCGCGAATCTGGCTCGTCCGGGGTTCTGAAGTACACGCCGCAGTTGCCCCCCTTGGCCTTGGCTTTCTTGAGGGCTTGCTCCGCATGGTCGCGCAGGGTGGCGACCGAGTCCAGATCCTTGCCGTCGTAGGTCTCGAATCCGATGCTCGTACTGATTTGGATGGCGCTGGGGGCATCCCAGCGGGCGGATATGCGCTCGATGCGTTGGCGAATGCGCTGAACCACATGGGCGGCGTCCACCCGTCCTGTGTAGGGCAGAAGCATGGCGAACTCGTCGCCGCCCAAGCGGCCGCCCACATCCTCAGCACGGAGGAAGTCGCCGATGGTACGTCCGACCTCGGCGATCAACCGATCCCCGGTGGTGTGGTCGAAGGTCTTGTTGACCGCTCCGAAACTGTCCAAATCCATGAGGACCAGTGCCATGGGCAGGTCGTGGCGCTGGGTGGCCGAGAAGTGCTCGTACAGGCGCGCATTGAAGGCTTTGGGCCGAAGCAGGTCCGTAAGATCGTCATGCATGGCCCTGTAGCGAGCTTCGACCAGGTCCCCATGGGACGTCAGGCGCTCACAAAGGTGTTCGATGCGGAGCTGATACTCTTCGAGGGGAGCGCCGCGGTGCACCAGGTCATAGGGCAGGTCGCCCAGGATACGGGCCGCGGCGATGGTGGGAACCGGGTCGGCGGGGTCCACAACCAGCAGAACGGCACTGTGCGCCCGGTCCAGCTCCTCGGTGATGCGCGTCAGTTCCACATGGCAACCCCGGGTCAGGGCGTCTAGAACCAGCACGTGGGGGGCGGAATCCGCCAGGTAGGTCAGGGTCGCGCCCAGGGTTTGACTCACATCCACCGCCAAGCCGGAGCTCGATAGGGGGGCCAGCCAGGCGGATAAGCCCTGGCCGCGGTGGTCTCCGATGAGAGTGCGAACGCCGTGGGTGGATTTCATTGCGTGGGCGGGCCCGGCCCGCTCCTGCCTAAAGGGTACCGCATTTGGGATGACCCGAAAGCGCCGTTTTCCCGGCCCGGGCTAGCTTGACCCGATCTGGGGCTTCCTTGGAAATTTTGAAAAGATGGCCTTGGATGGGGTGCGAGCGGTTGACTCCTAGGCCCTCCTGCGTAGACTTCCCGCTTCGAAATTTCGAGCGGACCTTTAAGGTTCCATCTTTCTGCCCTTCCTCACCAGTGCTTCCGGGCGCCGGTTTCTTCAAGCAAGGGGGGCCTTAAGTTGGATGTTTCCTTGGTGGGGCCTGCCCGGTTATCGATGCGTGAAAGGGGGATTCGCCCCGTTCGCGAGACCTCCGAATCGCCCCTGCCGGCGGTTCAAACAACAACACCAAACGTATCCAAGTAATGGAACAAATCTCAGTACAGAACCTGATTGACGCTGGAGTGCACTTCGGCTGCCGCGCCTCGCGCTGGAACCCGAAAATGGCACCGTTTATCCACGGTCGCCGCAACCGCATCCACATCATCGACCTGCGCCAGACCATGCGCGGTCTCCTGCGGGCCCAAAACCTGCTCTTCCGCCTGGCCTCCGAGGGTCAGAACATTCTTTGGGTTGGCACCAAGCGCCAAGTCAAAGGAGTGATCCTCGACGCTGGCGCACGCACGGGCATGCCCGTCGTGACCGAGCGTTGGATCGGTGGAACCCTGACCAACTTCTCCGTGATCCGCAGTCGACTGCGTCGCCTGGAAGAGCTCGAGAGCATTGACGAAGCCAAGGCGGAGGAGCTCAAGCTCACCAAGAAGGAGCTTTCCTCGATCTCCCGCGAGCGTCGCAAGATCACCCGCAACCTGGGCGGCATCCGCGAAATGAACGCCGTGCCCGCCGCCATGGTCGTGGTGGACCCCTCCCGCGAAGGCAACGCCATCCGCGAAGCCAAGAAGATGGGCCTCATCGTCATCGGCATGTTGGACACCGACTGCGATCCCAGCGATGTGGACATCGTGATCCCTGGCAACGACGACGCGCTCAAGTCCGTGCGTTTGGTCATCGAGCAGTTGAGCGCATCCGTGGAAGAAGGCGCCCACCAGCACACCGATCAGCTGCGCGCAGCCGGTGGCGCTGAGAAGCAAGAGGACGCGGCACCCAACCCCGGTGGCGAGCCCCGCCCGACCACCAGCCGCGAGTTGCCCAAGCGCCGTGAAGAGAACGCTGGTGACGCACCGGCCGCCGAGGCTCCGGCCGCAGCACCCGCTGCAGCACCCGCTACGGAGGCCCCGGCCGAAGCACCGGCTGCTGCCGCCCCCGTCGCCGACGCGGACGCTCCCAAAACGGACGCCTAAATAGGCTCCTTCGGACCACTCGAATTCCGGGTGAAAGCGGCGTCCCATGGGGCGCCGCGGTCCAAACCCTTCAATCCACCCACCACCCAACCGGGGGTTCCGCCCCCAAGCCCCAAAAGAAAATGGCTGAAATCACCGCTGCCTTGGTGCGCGAGCTCCGGGAAAAAACCGGCGCCGGCATGATGGAATGCAAAAAGGCCCTGTCCGCAACCTCCGGAGATCTGGAGGCTGCACTCGACGAACTGCGCAAGTCCGGTCTGAAGACCGCCGCCAAGAAGGAAGGTCGTTCGACCTCCGAAGGTCGCGTCTTCTCCAAAATCGCTGAGGACGGCAAGTCCGGCGCCATGATCGCAATCTCTTGCGAGACCGACTTCGTGGCCAACACCGAAGACTTCCAAGGCTACCTGGGCGACCTGGCTGCCCACGTGCTCGAGCACAAGCCCACCAACCTGGACGAGTGCCTGACCCAGCAGTGGAAAGGCGACGGCACCGTGGCCGATAGCCTCAAGACCCTCATCGGACGACTGGGTGAAAACATCCAGATCGCCAATGTGGCCTATTACGAAAACGCTGCTGGCGGCGTGGGCGCATACGTGCACCACGACAACATGCAAGGCGCACTCGTCAACGTGACCTGCGACACCCCCGATGCTGGGCTCTTCAAGGAGCTTTGCATGCACGTGGTGGTGTTCAACCCTCCCTTCCTCAACCGCGAGCAGATCTCGGAAGAGGACGTGGAGCGCGAGCGCGAAATCATCCGTGCGGGCCTCGCCGGCAAGCCGGCCGAGATTCAGGACAAAATCATGGTCGGCCGCGTCGAGAAGTTCTACGGCGAAAAAGTCATGACCGAGCAGCCCTGGATCAAGGACGACAAATCCACCGTTCAGAAGTCCATGGAAGCGGTCGCTGGCAAGGGCGCCAAGCTCGAAGCCTTCACGCGCTTCCAAGTCGGCGCCTAGCATCGACCCGTCGGGGGGATACCCCGACCGGACACCAAACCAGGCACGGCCCCGGTGGAATCTCTCCGCCGGGGCCGTGCCCTGTTGTACCCGGATTCTGGCCCCGCCTTGGGGGAGGGCCGGAAGGCTCCCCCTCGGCCGGACCCGGTGCTGGACCACGCCGGGCTGGAGTCACCGGGCCCGGGTCCATCCAGTGGATCGGGGCGGGTACCCTGGTGAATGGGCGCCTTATCGAGGACACGCCCGCATTCCACGCAGGAAACCTTGCCCTGCGACTCAACATTGGGGGTCCGGAACCCTATTCTATGCGTGCCGTGAACGCGTTTTGTGCGTTCGGAGCGGCCTCTCCTACCCCCGTTGCAATATGTACAATCGCGTTCTCCTCAAACTCTCCGGTGAAGCCCTCGGGGACCCCGAAACCGGCCATGGAATTCACCCCGCCCAGATCCAGGTCTACGCCAAGCAGATCGCACGCGTCGTAGGGCTTGGGGTGGAGGTCGCCATCGTCTGTGGGGGAGGAAACATCCTCCGCGGAGCCGAGTTCAGTCAACTTGGAGGCCACCGCGCCACGGCCGATTACATGGGTATGCTGGGAACCGTAATCAACGCCCTGGCGCTTTCGGACGGCATCGAGCAGCAGGGTCTGGAGACCCGCGTGATGACCGCCCTGGAGATCAAGCAGGTGGCTGAGCCCTTCGTGTGGCGCCGTGCGGACGCTCACCTGGGCCGCGGGCGCGTGATCCTCCTGGCCGCTGGCACGGGCAACCCATTCTTCACCACGGACACCGCAGCCGCCCTACGCGCCACGGAATTGCGCTGCGATGTGCTGCTGAAGGCCACTAAGGTGGATGGTGTCTACGACTCGGATCCGAACAAGAATCCCGACGCCAAGCGCTACGATTCGCTGACCTTCCGCGAGGTGATGGAGCAGGACCTGGGCGTCATGGATATCACCGCCATCACCCTCTGCAAGGAAAACGACCTTCCGATCACCGTCTTCAACCTGTTTGAGGACGGCAACCTGGAGCGGGCCGTGCGCGGTGAAGCCGTGGGCACGACCATCTGCTCCAATACCTCCGAGGCCGCCGCAACCCAGGCCTAACAAGTCCAAACCCGGGGCCCAGGCCCCGAGTCCATCCGCCACCCCAGGCTCAAAAGGAAACCCAAATGACTTTCGAAACGATCATTCCCGGCGCAACCAAGCGCATGGACAAGGCCCTGGCCCACACCAAGGAGCAGCTGCGGGGCATTCGCACCTCCCGCGCCAGCTCGGCTCTCATCGAGAACATCCGCGTGGACTACTACGGCACGCCCACGCCCCTTTCCCAGATGGCCCAGATCTCCGTTCCGGAGCCGCGCCAGCTGATGGTCAAGCCCTTTGACGCCACGATCATCAAGGAGATCGAAAAGGCACTGTCCAAGTCGGATCTGGGGATCCCCTTGGAGAGCGATGGAAAGGTGCTGCGGCTGAACCTCCCGCCCCTGTCCGGTGATCAGCGCAAGCTGTACGCCTCCAAGTGCCGTGATATCTGCGAGGAGGGCCGCGTGGCCCTGCGTAACGTGCGCCGCGACGCCAACAAGGAGTCCGACAACCTGCTCAAGTCCAAGGAGATCACCGAGGACGACAACAAGGGCATGCACACGGATATTCAGGACCTGCTAAAGAAGTTTGAGGGCATGGTCAACGACCTCCAGGAGCGCAAGGACAAAGAAATTCTCGAAGTCTGAATTCTTTCTTTGCCAGAGCCTTGGCGTGGGGCCCCTGAATTGTCTATATTTCCGCCCCGCGAGCAGGATTGGATCCGGCACGCGGTCTTCCGAATTCGTTCGGGAGGACAACGCAAGATGAGATCAAGAGTGGGTGCGTAGCTCAGTCGGTAGAGCAACTGGCTTTTAACCAGTAGGTCCCAGGTTCGACCCCTGGCGCACTCACCACTCTCTCTTCTTCGTCCACGAAAAAACCCGCGCTTGTTGGCGCGGGTTTTTTCGTGGGGCAGCAACCGCCGCCGAAAGGAGTGTGCTGGAGCCTAGGCGTGGGACCCTTGCAGGTTGGCCTGGCAGGCCGCTTCCACGGCTTCGATGGACTTGGGGATGGCCACCGTCAGGTTTTCGTTGCCCGACTCCGTCACCAGGATATCGTCCTCGATGCGCACGCCAAGGCCGCGCCATTTGGCGTCCACCTTGTCGTTGTTCGGGTCCACGTAAAGACCGGGCTCCACGGTCAACACCATGCCGGGTTCCAAGGGGCGTGACTCGCCCTCGTCCGCATAGGATCCGCAATCGTGCACGTCCAAACCGAGCCAGTGGCTGGTTCCGTGCATGAAGAATTCGCTGAAGGTCTTTTCTTGGATGGCCTTTTCGCGCGGGCCTTCGATCAAACCCAGTTCGATGAGACCGTCCACGAGACCGTTCAAAGCAACGGTGTGAATCGAGTCGGTAGGGGCACCAGGTTTCACCGCGGCCACGGCAGCCTCCTGGGCGCTCAACACGACCTCGTAGAGGGCGCGTTGGGGCTCGGAGAAAGTACCTGACACGGGGAAGGTGCGCGTCACGTCCGTCGCATAGCACTGGTATTCGGCGCCCGCGTCGATCAGGAGCAAGTCCCCGTCCTTGAGCGGTTGATTGTTTTCCACGTAGTGCAGGATGCATGCGTTGGCGCCGCCCGCCACGATGGAGGAGTAGGCCTGGCCGTTGGCGCCGTTCCTGCGGAAGGTGTAGTCGATGAGAGCGTCGATCTCGTACTCGTTTACGCCGTCCCGGGTGGCGGCCATGGCGGCCAGGTGGGCCTCGGTGGTGATGGCGGCCGATTTGCGCATGAGCTCAATTTCTTCGGCAGACTTGTGCAGCCGCATCTCGTGCAAGGAGTGGTGCCCGTCCACGATTTCCACGGGCGGTTCGGTGCCCTTGCGAGCACGGCCGCGTAGGCCTTTCACCATGTGGTTGAAGCGCAGGTCCATGGCATCGTCCATGCCCAGGCGATAGAGCAGCCGAGGCTGGCCGGTGAGTAGCTCGGGAAGTTTGGTCCAGAGGTCCTCGATGTCGTAGGCCTCGTCCACGCCCAGGGCCTCGGGTGCGGCTTCCACCCCCAGGCGCCGACCGTTCCAAATCTCCATGAGCTTATCCGAGTCACGTAGGAACAAAATGCTCTTACCTACCTCATCATCGTCCTTGCCGGGTAGCAGCAGCAGTAGGCAGCCCGGCTCTTCAAACCCGGTCAGGTACCAAAAGTCAGAGTCCGGTCGAAAACGGTAGTCGCAATCGTGGTTGCGCATCTTGACCGTGTTCGTGGGGAGGATCGCGGCGCATTCGTCCAGGGTCATCAGCGTCTGGAAGCGCTTTCGGTTCTGCTGGTAGAGATTCATGGGGGCTAAGATACGGGCCCAGGCCGTTCATGGCAGCAGGAAAAGCTCCACGCTGGATAGCAGGCGGCGCATGCGTGCCTGGCGGGGGGATGACGCGCCCCGATTGCCGCCGGCCTCCGGGGTGGGTTGCAGGGGCCCCAAATCCACGAGGACGCACCGGGAGGGGGTCTCATCATCCACGACGCCGAACTCCACGGGGATGGCCAGCAGGTCGCGTAAGACTTTTGCCAGGGTGTTCAGGGCTGGGGTCGGGGGCTCGTTCCGGCCCAGGATGAGGCGCATGCTGCGATCCTTGAACCAGGGGGTCCCGGAGCGGGGAGAGCGGGGCCAGGCCTCGAAGGCGGGTTTGAGGCGCGTGAAGAGCGTCCACGGATCCTCCCTGTCGTGGGGCAATACCACGGCGATGCCCAGGTGGGCATCCAGGGTTTTCTCCCAATCCGAATAGGTATAGGAGCTCTCGAAGTTTCGCGGGTTGGGCAGGATGGCCCGGACCTTTAGGGGGGCCCGACCCCGATTCCATAGGTCCATTTCCAAGCCCTCGGGTTGCAAGGTGATGCGCAATTCCAGGGGCTCGGACAGCACGTTCAGCCCACCCTTCCAGGTCATGCGAAGGGGGCCGGTCACGCCGGTCTCATCGTCGGGCGGGAGCAGTAGAAAGGCCGGCTCAAGCAGGGTGTTGGGTTCCAGTGTCAGCCGGGCACCGGGGCCAATGGAGGTATCGAAGGGAACCCCTGGCCACAGGTAAGGAAGCGCGCGAACCACGTGATCCGGGCCGTCCGCCAGCTTCTGAAAGTGGGTCCAGGCGTCCTGGTCCCGACCCTGGGCCTTGGCGATGAGGCAGAGTTTGAGCCGGGATTGCAGCAGGGTGCCCAGGGGGGCTTGGGGGTTGCGGGCCGCCTGCAGGGCCTGGGCCCAGGCTTCGAGCACAATGGGCCCGAAGGGGCTGGAGGCCAGCTCGGTGGCGGGCAAGGGCATGGGCGCTGGTTTCGTTTCAGGACCTGCTGCGGCCCAGACCTTGCCCAGGGCGGGCGAGGTGAAGGTCACCCGGGGAGCGTCCAGGACGGGGGTGGCGCTGGCGGCTTTCTGGGGGCCTGCCGGGGCGGGTGCTGGGAAGGTGGTGGCCACGAGGAGCAGGACGAAGGGGGCTTTCATGGGTGCTTTTGAAATCCGGGGGGCGCTCTGGGGATTGCCTTGTCAGGTTGCAGGCCCCCACGTGATAGTATGGGATCGTTCCACGAGCCAATCGGTTCAATTTTTGCTTTCGGTCCATCCGTCCACGCCCCGGCCCAGATCCCATGCCCAGCATCGATCCCGAGCTTCTCGCCCTGCTCGCCTGCCCCGATTCACGTCAGCCCCTTGCGGAGGCAGGTGCCGACGTACTCGAAAAGGTCAATGCAGCCATTCGTTCCGGCGCTTTCAAGAATGTGGGTGGAGCCGATGTGGAGCAGACCTTGGAGGCTGGCTTGGTGCGCGAAGACGGATCGATTGTGTATCCCGTGCGCGATAGCATCCCAGTCTTGCTGGTAGAGGAAGGCCTGGCCGTCCCCCAGGCTTAAGGCCCAACCGACCGGCCGTTCCGCCATGCGTTTCGTCCATCCCAGCCACGGCGATGCTGCGGTACGTCTGGCCTATTGCACAAACCTGCATGCAGGGGAAACCCTCCCAGAAATTCAGCAGGGTTTGGAACGCCACACCGTTCGGGTGAAAGAGCAATTGCAGGAGTCGGGACCCTTTGGGGTCGGGCTGTATCTGCCCGCCAAGGTGGCCCTGCACCTGGCTTCGGCCCAGGGCGCCGGGGACTTGCAGGGCTTCGCCGCATGGCTGGAGCAGGCAGGTCTTGACCCGTTCACGTTCAACGCTTTTCCCTATGGTGGCTTCCAGCGGGACGGTTTGAAGGTGGCCGTTTATGACCCCACTTGGGATACGACGGACCGGGCGGCCTACACCGCAGCCGTCGCCCAGGTCGCGCCGCGATTGGCGGGTTGGAGCCAGGAACCTTCCAGGCACATTTCCATCAGCACCCATCCGGGAGCCCACGTGAGTCAGGTGGGAACGGGTGTGGAAATCCCAGCGTGTGTTTCGGGCCTGGCCCGGGCGGTGGTGGACTTGGTGATGGGCCAGGATGATCGTGGCGCGCGAATTGTGCTTTCAGTGGAAGCCGAGCCCTGGGCGATCGCGGGGGATTCCGCCGCAATGGTTCGACACCTGGAAGCGGTTTCCCGGGAAGCCCAGGAGCTTTTGATCGGAGGCCACGGCTTCTCCGTAGAACAAGCCCGCACAGCCGTGGGGCAGAACCTGGGCACCTGCTTGGATGCTTGCCACAGCGCCGTAGAGTTCGAGCCCGCGGGGGATGCCGTGCGGCTGGCGCGCCGTGTGGGGAGCATGGGCAAACTGCAATACAGCAACGCGCTCAGCCTTTCCCGGCCGGGTTCGAATCCCGAAGCGGTGGCCGCATTGCTGGCCCTGGACGAGCCACGATTCTTGCACCAGGTCAACGGAGGCGCCCAGGGGAAACTCGTACGCGCTTCGGATCTGGTCGATCTACAAGGCGATTTGGCGGGAGCGGATCGGTCGAGCTGGATGGACTGCGAGGAGTGGCGTTGTCATTTCCATGTGCCCGTAAACCTGCCGGAGTTCGCAGGTCTAGGAACCACCCAGGGCCACGCGGATGCGATCCTCCTGGACCTGTTGGAGGATCCCAGCGCATGGAACACAACCGAGTTGCACGTGGAGATTGAAACGTACACCTGGAACATCTTGCCAGGATCGAGCCCGGGGGGATTGGTCCCAGGCTTGGTGGCCGAGTATCGACATGTGCTCGATCTGCTTGCGGATCGGGGCTGGGTGCGCAACGACAACTAGTCGGGTTGCAGGCCTTCCCGCCGTCTTGGAGTGGCGCTCCCTTCCGTTGAATGTCGAAGTACCCAGGTCCGCTTAAGAAGTCTTGCGGCGGCCAATTCTGGCGGAACGGGGGGGCAAATCACTCCCGTCGACCATTTGTCGCATCCGCTCAAATTGCCAAGTGCGATACCAACCAGGTCCCAATCCCCAGATGCGGTGATCTTGAATCCGCACGGGGGTCCATCCAAGCCTTTCCATTTCTAGACCATGGTCGTAGATCGGGTGCATGGCATTGCGCGTAAGGGCAGCGCAACCCGAGAGGGGGATGATGTGATGGAGGCGCTGCAACGCCCGCAGGAGCCGGGACCCAACCAGGGGACGAAAATCCGCCACGTGCATGGCGCCCGCATCCCCGAGGAAACTGGACAGTCGGTTCCTCATGGCACGCATGGCTGGGGGGGCAAACACGTTGAGGAAATGGTTGGCGACCACGTGATCGAATGGCACATCGGGTTGCCAGTCCATGAGGTCCGCTTGCACGAAGTCCATGGAAACAGCCTGGCGCTTCGCGAGCTTGCGCGCGATTCGAATCATGGCAGGGGAGCGATCCACATAGGTGACCCTTACCCCGGATCGAGCAGCGACGATGGCGGCTCGTCCCTGGCCACCACCCGCATAAAGGGCCCGGCTACCGGGGGCCATGTTTTCGATCTGGCAGCGCCTCGAACGCCAAATGGCCCGACCGCTCCAGAGCGTGGTGCAAGCGTCGTAGATGGGGGCCGCTAGGCGGTATAAGTCACAGGGCGGACCGGTGTTCTCCACGCGATCGGCCTTAGGGGATACCGGGGTCCCAGCCGGGTCGGGGTGGGGGTCCATCGTCGATCTCCTGGAGTGAACTCAAACGGGAGAGAGATGGAAGTGGTGACCCCCAGGGGATTTGAACCCCTGTCGCCAGGATGAAAACCTGGTGTCCTAGGCCAGACTAGACGAGGGGGCCACCGAAGTCGCCGGGGCCAATGGCCGCTGCGATGGGGGGAATTTACGGAGCCCGGCGGGGGGTGTCAATCGGCAGGACCTTTTTTTTTCCTGGGCGAAGGATTCCACGAAGATCCGGTGAATCGGATCCGTGGATGGGGGGTTTTGGGCCGGCCGAAATCTGGCTCGAATCTAGACGGATGTCGCCCGTGGATGGGACTTCTCATACACCTCGCGCAGTCGTTCGATGGACACGTGGGTGTAGATTTGAGTGGTGGTCAAATGGGCGTGACCCAGGAGCTCCTGGACCGCGCGCAGGTCGGCCCCGCCGTCGAGCAGGTGGGTTGCGAAACTATGTCGCAGGGTGTGGGGGGTGACCCTTCTTGGGATGTTGGCTGCCAGGGCGTGCTTGGCCACGATGCGTTCCAAGGAGCGCGTGGTGAGGCGTGTTCCATTGCGACCTAGAAAAATCGCTTCGCAGGCGTTGAGCTTTGCCTGGGGACGTCGGGGGTCGCTCAAGTATTCATTGAGTGCTTCGACGGAAAATCGGCCCAGGGCTCCCAGGCGCTCCTTCTTTCCCTTTCCGAGGATCCGGACCAAGCCGCGTGCCAGGTCCAAATGGGGGCGATCCAATGCGACGGTTTCCGCGGCTCGGGTGCCCGCGGAGTACATGACTTCGAACAGGGCCGCGTCGCGCAATCCGGGCAATGTGGTTCGGTCGGGAGCCGCCATCAAGGCCTCGGCCTCCTGCCTGGAGAGCACGCCCGGCAGGTAGCGGCCACTGCGCCGTTTGCGGAGCCCCACACTGGGATCGGACTCGATGTGGCCTTCGGCTAGCAGGTCTTTGAAGAATGTGCGCATGCTCGAGAGCTTGCGCTGCATGCTAGATGAGGCCAATTGGCGCTCGTCCAATTCAGCCAGGTATTGACGTACATGGCGTGTGGTGATTTGCCCCGGATCTTGAACACCCCATTCCTCAAGGAACGAGGCGAGCTCGGAAAGGTCCTGGGCGTAGGCCTTGAGCGTATGTTCGCTCAAGGATCGGCCGTGGGCCAGGACGTGCAAAAAACGATCGACCCACGCGAATAGGTCAGCGTTCACCTCGGAGGGGCTTGGACTGGCCATGGTCGTGGGTCGTTGATTGGGCCCGAGTCCCAGTAGGGGAGGCCGAATGAAGAGGGGGCTTGGCTTAGCGGCGGGAGCGCTTCTTTCCTTTCTTGCCTTCTTCGGGTTTCTTGGCGGGGGAACCCAGGGCTTTGGCCTGGGCGCGCCATGCTCCGAGCAGGATCTCGCGGGACTTGGGGTTGATGCCCGCTGTGAAGCCGGCTTCTTCAGCAGCGTCCAGGGAGGTGAGTAGGGCGGCGGCGGCCTTTTGCTGGGCCTCCATGGAGCCGCGCATTTCCTGCACGTGGGCTTCCAGCACCTGAACCCGAAGGGCAAGGCCGGCATTGGCGTCGTCCTGGGGCATGGCGCTGAGGGTCAGGAAGCCAAGGGCGAGGATCGGAAGTACGGTGTCTCTGAATCGGATTTGCATAACAGTGAAGACTATCGAGTCGCTTTGCCTAGAGCTTGACCTCCGTTTGCCATGAAATGCGCGTTCTGGAGCTTGGGGAGGTCCCTGGGGCGCATTCCTGGGTCAGGAAGCCCCGTTACTGGGCGGATTCCGGCTCTTCGGCCGGGGCCAAGGGCTCGGGTTGGGGCAGGGCTCGTGCCAGCATGAGGGGCCAAACCAAGGCTGCGGCACCCAGGAAATAGGGCGCCCAGGGCGCGATGGCGTAGAACAACAGGCCACCCAGGAGCGGCCCAATCGTCCGCGAGAGGGACCCGAGCGAGCGGAAAACACCGAGGGCCAAGCCCTGGTGTTGGACGGGCGCGTAGCGGGAAACCAGCGCGGACAGGCACGGCATGACCAGTGCGCTACCCGCTGCCAGGAAAAATAGACCCCCGTACAGCATGCCCGTCGTTTGGGTCATGCCGACCATGACAAGGCCAGGAAGGGTGGCAGCCATGCCCACGAATGCCAAGCGGACCTCTCCGATTTTGGGGGCCAGGCGACGTACGAATCCACCCTGGATCAGGGCGATCATCAAACCGACGAACACGAACATCCACATGTTTTGGCGCGGGCCGTATTGCAGGCGATCCGAGGCCAGGAAGGTGAGCGTGAATTCCATGGATCCAAACACCAGGAAGTAGAAAAAGTACGCCATGTTGGCGCGACGCAGGCCCGGGTGCCCGAGTTTCTTGAGGTTAGCCCAAGGACGCAGGGTGCGCTCGCCCTCCCCCGCGTGGTTTTTCGGATCGAGCGTTTCTGGAAAGCTCTTGGCCGCCCAGACAAAATTGAACAGCGCCATGCACAGGGCCAGGAATGCGGGCCCGGAGAACGGGTGCAAACCAAAGTGAGCCCATTCGGGGAATTGCTGCAAAACGTCCCAACTGGCCGATATTCCACCGATTGCAGGTCCAAACACAAAACCAAGGCCAATGCCGGCACCGATCATTCCCATGCCGTGGGCCCGATTCCTTTCGGTGGTCACGTCCGCCACCGCAGCCGATGCGGTGGAAATGTTTCCGGCCATGATTCCGCCCAGCAAACGTGAGAGAAGCAACAACAGGAATGTGTCGGCAAAAATCCAGGCAACATAACCAAGGACCGTGCCAAACAGGGTGATCAAGAGGATGCGTCGGCGACCAAATCGGTCCGAGAGGGACCCCCATATGGGTGCCATCAAGAACTGGCACAGGGAGTAGATGGAGCCGAGCAGACCACCGAAGAAAGCGTGAACTGCCAGGGATTGCAGGGGGTCCTCGGCCCCGACCCAGCGGCCCAGGGTCTCAGCGATGCGTCCCACAAAACTTGCCGTGCCCTCTTCGCCAATGTAATGGCGCAGCATGTCTGGAAAGAGGGGAAACAGGATCGAGAAGCCGACCATGTCCAGGAAGACGGTCAGGAAGGCCAAGCCCATCACGGTGCGAGATTTGTCATTCTGCATGGGGCGCCGTGATACCCGATCTTCGGGCTAGATCAACGGGCAACCCGGGCTTCCTTGGGTTGGAGTGCCTGCAACTGGTCCGGTGTCCTGTGGCGGGGAAGGAACAGAATTTGACCTCCGGGGAGGACGGATCGGGGTTTGGAACCCCATTTGGGGACCGCTGGGCGTCATTCCGGGGACGGCACGCCCTTTGCGCATGTCTTTGTCCTGCCTTTGTGGCAACGAATCCGTTGGAGGATTCGTACCCTATGGAGCCGGAGCGCAAGTTCCGGTCCTTTGACCCGGGTTTCCATCCGTCCCTGAACTCCTATCCCTCCCATGCGATCCATTTCCAAAGTTACCCGTGGCGCCGTTTTGGTGCTCACGCCTTTCCTTTGTGGGCCTGCGTTCGCGGCCATCGCGCTGCCTTCGCTCCCCGTTTCCATCTCCACCCAAGACGATGAGGAGGAGATTCCCGACAAGCGCGACGAGGTCAAAGCGCTCCTAGTTGACCTGAAGGGGCAGGTCAAAAAGCGAGGCACGGAAGACGAGGCCGCGAAGGCCACGATCGAAACGCTGATGGCGGAATTCGAGAAGTCCGGGCCCAAGGACCGCAAGTCCATCGTCAAAGGCATCGCGGACTGCTTCAAGCAGAAGCGTGGCCACTCCGACGAAAAGGGCTATGACAACAATTTGTACATGGCAGCAGCCGTTTCCCTTTCTTTCATGGGCCCCGAAAGTGTCAAGCCGCTAGCCAAACTGATCGGCGACAAAAAGCATCGGGCGAACCTGGAGCTGCAGGCTCGCATCATCCAATCCCTCGGCAAGACCAAGTCGGAGGACGCCGTCAAGCCGCTCTTGGACCTGCTTGGACACAAGGACTACCAGATCGAGCAGGCGGCCGCCCAAGCCCTTGGCAACTTTGCCGAGCTCAAAGAGAAGCCGCGCAAGGTGGTTTTCGAGGAGGTGCTGAAGGCGTTGATGTCCGCATACAACAACAAGGAAGCGGACACCTCGAACCAGCAACCCGAAGTGCACAAGCGCTATGACGCGGTTTCGTCCTCCATGGTCACAACCTTGCAAGCCCTCTCGGGACATGAGGAGGGAACCCCGCCCCAGTGGCAGACCTGGTGGAACAAAAACAAGCGTGCGGACTGGTCGGAGTTGGACGATTGATCCCCGACCCGGTCGAGCGATGCCAAGGCCCCATGCCTCCCCAGCGGAGGCGTGGGGTCCTGGCATTTGTGCCTGGGCGAGCCCTGGCAATTGCCTATTGCGCCCTGCTCACCTCCGTGCTTTCGGCCTGCTCCGGAGAATCTACGGCTCCGTCCAATGCCTCCCAAGCGCAAGCGAGCGCCACCCAGCCTTCGGCCCCCTGGATGCGCTTCGAGGGTGAAACCGCCTGGGCCGGGCATGGCGTCCATGCACAACTTCGCCCGCTCGTGTCCTCGGAGGAGCGACGGGATTTTGATTCGGCCGCGTGGAGATTGAAGCCAGGCCATATCGTCTGGAGCTTGCAAATCTCCATGGATCCCACGCCCGGCGAAAACGCCGATCTCCCCGGTGCATCGACTGTGGACCTGGCAACTGTGGGGGTGCAAGCGGACGGAGGACTTTCGTTGCACTTTTTGAATGGTGGGGAAGTCCCCAGCGAGCTCGGCGTCTACGATCCCGTACGGGTTTTGCTCGGTCCGCCGGCCCAGGAATTAGCAGGGGGCCAGGTGGTTTCCCTGGCCCTTGTCGGCCCATCGGGGCTGCAGAATCCGAAACTGTCGGGGTTGCCTTTCGAGCTGGCCCTGTCCCACGAGGAAACCGAAACCGCCCAAGAGCCCAGGGACATTCCAATCCTGGATTTCACGGGGCAACACAAGCAGTGAGCGCCAACCCATGACTCTCCGAAGCATTCTACTCCCTGGTTCTATTTTGCTTTTGATTGCCGGCCTGGTCTGGGGCCAGGAAGAGACCGTGGATGACAAGCAACCCCCGGCTGTGCTTGTCGACCCGGAAGATGCATGGCGCCTGCGCGAAATGGAATTGATGGCGCGTATTCGAGGCCTGGAGCTGGAGTTGGTTCAGGAGCGCGCCGTGCGCATGAAGCGCGAGCAAGAATGGCTCGAATTCACAAAGTTGTTGGCCCTGCTGCCCGAGGAAAAGCGCCCGGAGCTCCCCCAGTTTTTGGCGGACAAGGCGCCACAAAAAGGTGCAGCCTCCAACGGAATCGCCCCTGAAAACGCTGCCAAGGAGTTCGAATCCCAGCGCCAATTGGAGCGGGCAGCGGAAATCAAAAACATCCTCAGGGCCTACCTTCGTGCGGAAGGGGTACGCGCCCTGGACCTGCTCGAAGTCGGACTGGTCGGGGCTGGGTATATCGGCCCGGTCGTGGCCAGGCAGCTGGATGAGAATGGCCGATTCCTCTCCACCCTGGTGGCGGATCGATTGCGTTTGGAGAAGAGTCGATCGGGCTTCACCCTGACCCTGGTTCTGGAGAGTGGTTACGAACGCCGCGGGGGCCCGGTCTGGCCGTTCCCCAAGGAACACAACCAGGGGGACGCATCGACGGACGAATCCGGCGCGGCTACTTCCGTGGAGGAGGCGCGAAGAACGGGAGTTCTTCGCATCCCCCTGGCAGGAGTGAAGCCGGGCCCCTGGTTGCAAGCCCTGCCCGAGTTGTTTTCACCTGAAGATCTGGATCACAAGGTGAGTGATGGGCGGCACAACTCCTTCACCCTGCGATATTCGATGAACGAACTCCTGGAGAAGCCGCGACAGGGCGGCCGATGGCGTTTGGTTTCCCTGGGGGGAGTGGTGGGAACCCAATGGAGGGACATTCACCTGGCGGAGTTGGCCCTGGATGGGCACGTGGTACGTCGCATTTTTGCCGACCGGGGTCAGCTGTCCTTGCAGGGCGACAACTTGATGTTTGCTCTGGAGTCGGGCGCCCAGGAGCGGGATGGGGAGCGAACCCCATTCCTGGCGGGCCGCTACACCTTGGTATTGACCCAGGTGGATCGAGGGGCCTGGTTGGCCGCGGGATTGCCGGGATTGAACTGAATCAAGTGGGGCTCGAGGTGGGCCCGTTCGGGCAGATGCATATCATCTGTCGGTAAGCGGGTCATTCACAGGTGATCTTAGCCCAATGGGAGTCCGTCCTTGGTTCCAGTTCGGTTCCTGGATCCAGGGCCGATCTTCTGGAGCACGGGGCGAGACACCATGGGCCCAGGCGTTGGGCACCAGCCGGGCCCCGTACTTCCCTTTAGGTCCCGTTCCAATGCGGTGTCCAGGCGTTGGGCGATGGCACTTTGAGCCGGGGCGAGGTGGATCCTGCTCCCAAGGAGGGATACCGTGGGGGCTATGAGTCTGTTCGACACGCCCGACAATACCCCGAACCCTGGCAGCCAGGCCTCGGGATCCGGGCGTCGCCCATCCCGAGCAACGGCTCGACCCGATGCCGCCAAAGCCCAGGGGCCCGAGATCCTCGGCGTCGGTGAATTGACCGGGCGAATCGCGGGAAGCTTGAGCCGCTTGGGAAGGCTTT
Source organism: Planctomycetota bacterium (assembly GCA_029212955.1). Classification (GTDB taxonomy): domain Bacteria; phylum Planctomycetota; class UBA1135; order UBA1135; genus NORP259. The sequence continues at coordinate 18,206 of JARGOW010000001.1, forward strand.
CTGTGGAAGGGGAAGTGGGCGCTCCGAAGCGTGCCGGGTCAGGGCACGTTTACTTTACCTTGAAGGATTCGAAGGCCAGTTTGGCCTGCGCCATTTGGCGCAGCCGGGTCGCGTCGGGTTTGCGCTTCGCTTTGGAGGAAGGCCAACAGGTCGTGGTCCATGGAAAGCTCGATGTGTACGCGCCGCGGGGATCCTATTCGCTGATCGTAGAGCGGGTCGAACGCCGGGGGATGGGGGAGTTGCTCGCGAATCTGGAGCGCTTGAAGCAGGAGCTGTACCAGCGTGGTTGGTTTGATCGGGCACGACCCTTGCCCGTGCGGCCCCGCTGCATCGGATTGGTCACCAGTCGGGACGCGGACGCCCTGCGAGACTTCCTGCGAACACGCAGCCTGCGGTGGTCGGGCTATCCGGTCCGGTTTGTGCACACCCGCGTTCAAGGCCCCGGTGCATCCCAAGAGATTGCCCAAGCCATCGCGCGTTTGGACGATGGTCAGGTGGATGTGATCTGCGTGGTACGCGGTGGCGGATCCCTGGAGGATTTGTGGGCCTTCAATGAGTTGCCCGTAGCCCAAGCGGTATGGAATTGCTCGGTTCCGGTCGTGTCGGGCGTGGGTCATGAAAGCGACACCACGCTGATCGATCACGTGAGCGACCATCGGGCCCACACCCCAACCAATGCCGGCGAAAGTGTGATCCCGGACAGGGACGTTCTCATGGACCGGCTGGAGCGGGCCAGCGCTTACATGGAGTCCGCCATGCAACGCCACCTACGGCAACGCGAGACCACCTTGGACAGGCTGGCCGCAAGGCCCAGCTTGGCCAGCGCATCGGGTTTCTTGCAAGCCCCGCTGGAAGCGCTGGATCGATTGTCCGCCAGGCTCCAGCGCGGAGCCCTATCCCACGGACAGGAAGCGGCCAAGCGATTGGAGCGGTTGGCCACGGGGTTGGAGCGCCAGAGCCCGGCGGCGCGATTGTCCGCATTGGAGGCCCGGCTGAATGCGCAAGCTCCCCGGCTGGACCGGGCAATGCAAGTTTCCTTGGACCAGCGCGGTTCCAAACTTCAGGAGTTGGAGCGTTGCTTGACGGCCATTTCGCCCTTGGGTGTATTGGAGCGGGGATATTCGATCGTGCAGACTTCGGAGGGGGTTGTGCGCAGTGGAGCGGAGCTGAAAGCGGGCCAGCAAGTGGACATCACTTTTGCGAGGGGCAAGGCCGCCGCGCGCATCGAATCTGTGGATACAAACACGGGGGATGCCCAGTGAGTTTGGCAGCTTCCCAGCAGGTGTACGCCGTCGTGATCAATTGGAACGGCGGGGACCAAAACCTGACCTGTCTGCGTGCTTTGGTCGGCGGCGGTTTCGACGCGCAACACGTGGTGTTCGTGGACAATGCATCGGTGGATGGGTCCAGTCAGTTGGCCATGAAGCGCTTTTCCGGCATGGAGTACATTCGCAATCCCAGCAATCTGGGGTTTGCGGAGGCGGCCAATCAGGGAGCGGAGCGGGCCCTTTCTTTGGGAGCGCGCTGGGTGTTCTTCATCAACAACGATTTGGAGTTGGCACCGCGGGCCCTGCAAGTGATGTTGCAAAAGGCCTCGGTCGACAAGCGCATCGCAGCCCTTTCACCCCGCATTTTAATGCCGGGCAATCCACCGCGGATTTGGGCGGCCGCCATGCGCGAACGCTTTGGGCCCAACGTGGTTCAGCTGATCGGACATCGCAAACCCGATGGGCCGGAATTCCAGACCACCAAGGAGGTGTCGCACCTGACCGGTGCCGCCCTTTTGGTTCGTAGCGAGGCCCTCCGCGATGTGGGCCTTTTTGAGCCCTCCTACTTCGCATATATGGAAGATGTGGATCTATGCGCGCGCTTGGGTGCAGCCCACTGGAAAATCTTGCACGTGGGCGAGGAAAGTGCCGTGCACGATGCGTCGGGATCCACAGGTGGGGGTTACAGCGCCCGGCGCAAGTACATGCTGGGTTTGAATACGGTCTTGTATCTGAAGCGCAATGGCCGTCTGCGCCATTGGTTCCGCTTCTTCGTGTGCGATTTTTTGGCCTGGCCTCTGGTTTTCGTGGCCTCCTTGCCAGCGGGCAATGGGCGCGGTGCCCTGGCCAAGGCCCTTGGCTTGTTCCACGGTTTCTTAGGCAAGCGTGTGCGCGCCAAGACCGTGGAGCCCGGCGGCTCCTGGCTCTGGTAGCGACGGGGTTTGAATCCGTGACGGGTGCTCGCCGATTCCAAGGATGAGGGAATCCCATCACGCTGGACTCTATTCGGAGGTGCTTTCCTTGGCGCGGCGTGAGATCTCATCGGAGTCGACGGCTTCCTTCTTGTTGGCCAACCACCATTGGTTGCCGAAGGGGTCTTTCAAGCCGCATGTGCGGTGCCCGTAGAATTGATCTTCGGGGTCCTGGAGCGATTCCGCGCCAGCTTCCATCACATGGGCGAAAGCCAGGTCCACATCGGGCACATACATGTATTGCATGGACTTTGTGGATCCTGTGTCGTCGCCCGCTCCACCCAGCATCAGGCGCGAATCGCCGATTTGCACCTCCGCGTGCATGATTGTTCCGTCGTCGCGCTTGAAACACTCCAGGGTCTCCGCTTGGAAGGCGAGCTCGAGGAAGTGAATGTATTCCTGCACATTCTGAACCAGGTAGTAAGAGGTGAGGGTGCTGTAACCTTCGGGAATGTGGTCGTAACTCATGGTGGGGACTCCTTGTTCCAACCCCATACCATCATGGCATTCCGCAGAACGCAAGCGGGTTGCCGCGCAGGGTACAAAACCCATGCGCGGCACCCCTTTGGTTGCGTCTGCTACGGGCTCAATCCAAGGGGCCGATGGCCTCGATGAGCCCGGTCATTTCGTCATCGGAAAGGCTCTTGGAGTTTTCCTTGAGCGCGGCGATGAGTTCGGAAGGGTGCATATCCTTTCCCGCAACGATTTCGGGGGTCATGAGGGCTGCGCCCACTTGACCAGGCAAAACAAGGAATGCGCTGATCCGGGTTTGGCCCCCGAACTCGACCTCCTGGCCCAGGGCAACCCGCAGGGCACCCTTAGGAATGACTTCGCCGGATTGCTTGCACTTGGCGCGGCCGGAGGGATCGTGTTCCGCGTAGGGGATGACCTTGCGTTCCTTTTTCTTGGTCTCGGCCTCCTCCTGGAGTTTGCGCAGATCCTCCAAGTCCGGAAGGTCCTCGGGGGTTTCCTTCGCGTGCTGCCAGGCTTCGGCTGTGTAGGCTTCTTCCACCTTAGCCCATTGGCGTTTGGCGGCGCAGGTCAGGTGGTGCCACATGTATCCCGTTCCGAAGGGGCCTTCAACAAGGATGCCCAGTCGCAGAACGTCCTTGAGGATCGGCTTGCGGCAGGACTTGCACTTGGAGCGGGAGGAGCGGGCGCCCTCGATCATGTAGTCGGGCTGGATTTCTTCGGGTTCGTTGGGTTCGTCGGGCATTGTGGGAGCCGTAAGTCTGGGGGTGGGAAGAGCGAGATGCGGGTCGCATCCCGTTGGGAGGGTTTAGGCGATACCGCCGGGGATGAGGTCCGGAGCGTTGCGATCGATACGCTCCTGTAAATTCTGGAAGAGGCGATCGCGCTGGTCATAGAGCCGATAGCCCGTTTCTTCACGTAGGTAGCCACGGGCTTCCGGGTGGCGCTCGAGCAGGGTTTCCATACCCATTTCCTCCGCCAGGCGAAGCAGTCTTGCGCGCTTGTCCAGGAGTGCCTTGGTCAGTAGGGGCATGACCATGGAATAGTCCGCCTGCATGGATTCGGTGGTTCGCTGGAAGGCGTCCTTGTCGACCTTGCCCCAGGTCACGGCTTCTGCGGGCGGGCACGAGGAAAGGGACCCGTCGGTCACCGGGGCGCTCGTGATCTGAATGTCATACAGGAAGCCTGCAATCTCGTCAAAGCCCAGGATTTGGCTTAGGGCGGGTTCGGGTTGCAGATTGAAGTTCTTGGGCACGCCGCCTCCAAGCACGAGGGTCCCAAGGGAGCCCACGGGGTTTTCACTTTGGCCCCACAGGTGGTAGGCGCAGGATTCCAGGACCTCGTGGTGGAGGTCTAACTCGAATCGGTAATCCAGGTGTTGTCCCCGGGCCAAGGCCCAAAGCTTGACCGAATTGAGGAACACGGATCCATCGGCGGGAGCGCCGACAAACACGGGGATCGCCTTGCGGTGGCAGAGTGCCATGAGTCCTTCGGGCACCTGATTCTTGTGTTCCTGTGCCGCGTAGCATGCACCCAGCAGGTAGCGCATCTCGGGGCCCGCCATGCGCTTTTGGAATTCGGGCCGCAACAGGCAGCGGGTCAGGAATTCGTCCTGATCCAACAACACGTCCTCGTCGAATCCAATGTCGGTGCGGATGGTGCGGTCGTCGCGCAGGGCCCCGTCGTCGCCAAATATCGGGACCTCGTGGAAGGGGTGTTGGTCCGCGTTGTCCAGGGATCGGTGCCCATCGTGGTAGCAGACCGCGTCGGTGGTGGAAACCAGGCAGAACCAGCCCGTGTCGAGCAAGGGATTCAACCAGGCAAGGTGTTGGCCCGAAGCGGTCACAGGACCCGCCACGGCCAGGGTCATGGGGACGCTTCGACCGATCGCCTCATCCAGGAGCTTCCAAATGCGGCGTAGATAGGCACCGCCGAAGCTGGGAAAGCACGATTCCAAGAGGTGATCCAGGTGACGGACCTGATCCACGGGTTTGTGCTCGAGTGGGGAGGAAGTGGCCGGACAGGCCGCCCGCTGATCTTTGCGCGTGGGGGGCATGGGGGGAGTGTAGCGAGCCCATGGGGCAGATTCGGTACAAAATCGGGTCCTGGAGGACTCCAGGCGCTGAATTCGGGCCGTTTTCCGGGTGTGAGATGGATCCTAGGTGGCCCGGGGACGGGTGGGCGGCATGGGGCAAAACCCTTGGCCTGGCGCGGTTCGGGGGACGGGGGAGGCGACTGCGGGCCGACAATGGGCTGGATCGGGCATTCCCGGCTCCGATTGCACTTTCGGTGCCCTGGGCAGAATGCGAGAAAGCGCCCCGGTAGAGAGCTCGGTCCCTTCGGATTGAGCATGGGTAGAGCGGGTGGGCTCTCGCTCCATCCACGGAAGGACAGGCTTTGGGCTTTTGATGGATGCCGTCATTTCATTAACAAGCATTTACGTGCTGAGCTTTGGAAGTTGCATTGTCGATCACCAGGGGCTTCTACATGGACCTTTTTGGGCCCACTGTTCGAAATCCTGGTTGACCTTTCAATTTGTTCAGAATAGCTGCGGGTCGATGGGCGGCATTTACGCTTCTTGGTTTGGAAGGCAATCGTTAGGAGTGTCCTGCGTGCAAGGTGCGCAGGTCCACCATCTTCGGGTGGGCACTCTGGGCTATTCGCCGCAAGTGAATCCAGCCAGCCGCCCTTTGCGAGCTCCACCGGAGCCTGCTGGGAGGGCCCGTCGCCAACAGCTGGGTCCCAGTGACAAGAGATCCTTGGGTTTCTCGTTCTCGGACCGAGCCACCCGTTTCGGGTTTGGTCACGGGATGGATTCATGGCGCTGCCTCCTCCTCCTGCCAGTCCCAACAAAACTCCAATGAATACACCCAATCTTCAAAGTATCTCCACCCTCGGGCTGCTTTGCGCTGCCACATTGATTGTGGCCCCAGTCCAAGCGCAGGAAGCCCACGTCGAAGCCCCCGTGAAAGCGACTTCGAGTCCTGTGGTTTCTCCCGCCCAAGTCCCTGACCGCCCCGTGGTCCTGGACTTCAAAGGCGGCGCCGTTGACGGGGCTTTGGCCCCCAAAATCGGTCCCCGCACCCCCGTGGTGCACACCCCGCTGGATACGGCACCGACGGACGGTCAGGGTGGCGAGCCCAGCATCCAGCGTGCCGACTTCCAACAACTCCTGCGTGAGCGCATGCACTACGACATGCAAAATGGACAGGTGTGGGCCATGGGCGGCGATTACAAAGCCAGTGCAGGTCCGGAAGGATTCTCCTTCATGCCTTTCCTGGGCAGCGATGCACCCAAGACCTTCGAGCACAAGATGCGTTTGAGCTCCGCCACCCTCGGCGGTGAGCCGATCGTTTTGGACGGGACCGCCAAGGTGAAGCGCGCCGGAGACCGCGTCATTCTGGACCGTGGTCCGGTCGACGTGTTCTACGACATGTCCACCGAGTCCGTCGAGCAAAGCTTCGAGCTTGAAGTGGCCGGGATCGATGCCGAACTTGTTATCGACATCGAAGTCGACTCCGATGGTGAGATGGAAATCCGGGGAGACGCCATTTACTACGTGAATGACCGTGGTGGCATTTCCTATAGCCACGCGATTGTGATCGACGGCGCCGGCAAGCGTTTGGAGCTGCCGATCGTCGCCACCAAGGGCAATGTGCGCCTGACCGTGCCCGCCAGCTTCATGGCCCAATCGGTGGCTCCCGTGCTTGTCGACCCGGTGATCAATTCCTACCAGGTGCATGCTGGCTACGCCTACAACCTAACGTCGCCTGACGTGGCGTTCGATTCGACGACGAACACGTTCGCATACGTGCATCAAAGCCAGTGGTCTACCACCGACTATGACGTCTGGATGGAAACCTACGGGGGCAACTCTGGCGCCCTTGTGGACCTGCAGAGTATCGATTTCTCCACGGGAAATGTTCAGACTCCCAATGTGGCGAACGATGCAGGTTCCGACCAGTTCCTCGTGGCGAGTCGCCGTTTGGAAGCCAATGGCCGTTGGGAAGTCATCGGTCGTATGGCGGATGCCACCGACATCTCCCAGCGCAGCCCCGTATTTGTGATCGGCGACATCAGTGGTGCGACCGGCGATCCCTCCGGTTGGGACAACCTTCGCCTCGATGTTGGCGGTAAGTCCCAGGGAACCTCCCTCTTCAAAGTGATTTGGGATCGCGAGTTCTTCACGGCCACGGGTTCCTATGTGAACCTTAGAACCACCACGGTGACCCCTGTGGTCCCGTTCAGTACTGTGACGCCGCCGTCCACCAGCGGACTTTCCGCAGTGACGGTGGATGTGGGGGTCCGGGATACCATGGCCAAGATTTCGGAGTCTTCTGGAATGGCAACCGTCGCCGAGTGGCGCAGTGCCTGGATTCGTACGGATATCGCAACGGGAGCCCAGTCGGCTTACACCATGCTGACCGCGGATGACAACACCCAGAACCTAGCCCCGACGCTCCTGTTCAGTTTGAGCTCCTCTTTTGCATTCAGGGATCTGGATGTGACCGAAGGATTGACCACCATGGATGGGCCGCTTTCGGCGAGCCCGGTTTCGCTGGTCGCGTGCCACTTCGATGGCCCGAACTCCGCCGATGTCTGGTTGTACGGTGTCCAAGATGCTGGGTTCTTTGAGGAAATGCACCTCACCGCCAGGGAGCACCAGGATCTGGGACAACGTCCCCGATTCCCCGCCGTGGCTGCCCTCGCGTCCCGTTTCGTGATTGCCTACAAGGAATTCAACATCAACACGGGCCAGTATACGTGCTACTCCAGTTCGGTCGACTTGAACAACCAGAACGAATTTGCCGTTGCTGAGCGTCGTGAAGTTGTGGCGGAATTGGGTATCAACTACTCAGCAGATCGCCCCGCAGCGGCCTCCCGTTACTCGGGTGGTCTCTACTCGTCCCGTTACGTGGGAACCGCGGTCTCCTTCTTTGATGGCACTTTTTGGACACAGGAAGCCGCCGTCATGTTCCCGAGCCAATCCTTCTCACCCGCACACCAGTACTGCGCGGGCAGCCCGAACACCACGGGCGATTATGGCTTCATCAGTATGGGTGGAACCTCGGCGACAACCGGCGGCAAGACCCTGTATGCCAGTTCGATGCCCCTAAACCAGTTCGGCTACTTCGTGGTCGGTCATGGTGGCTTTGGCACCCTCGTTCCTCCGGGAAGCGCTGGTACCCTCTGCCTGATCGGCGGCATCGTCGGTCGCTACAACCAGGGCATTGAAATCCAGTTCACTGGAACCACGGGTTCGTTTGCCTTGAGCATCAACCCGGCAGCCATCCGATCCAACTTCGGAGATGTGGTTGGCACTTCGGGCCAAACCTACAACTTCCAGGGATGGCACCGCGAAAACGGTGGTAGCAGTAACTTCACCAACGCGGTGACCCTGCGGTTCGATTGATTTGAGAATCTCGCCTGGAGGATCGACCTGGTCGATCAATCCGGTCGTTTCACCCGCCCAGCAGTCTCTGCTGGGCGGGTTTTTGTTTGAGTGCATACTCGGCCGACTGGGCTTCT